>JAFSPW010000006.1 GCA_017451295.1 Clostridia bacterium | reverse complement strand
GCCCGGGGCCGTGAGGCACCCGGGCATTCCTTCATGGAGCGAAGCGAGAAATCATGGCGCAGCCAATTCATGGGCGGCAGCCCAATTCATGGCGTTAGCCAATTCATTGAATGATTTGCACCTACGGTGCATGAATTGCCCTGCGGGCATGATTTGAACCTAACGGTTCGTGAATTGACGGCTATCGCCGTCGTGATTTGCCGCCGAGGGCGGCATGTGCCCCCTCACACGGGGGCCGAAGGCCGTTGGGGCGGAGGGCAGAAGCCGTTTTCTTTGGCCCGAGCTATAGTTAGCTATGCGACAGGGCCAAAAAAACGGCTAATTTGAGGCATATAGTCAAAAGGAAGGGCATCGATGCCCTTCCTTCCGCGTTCATATGCAATTATTATAATTGCCTCAAATGATCTGCCCCCGCCTACGACGGCCGTTAAGACAAACGGATGAAGAAGATGGTCTGATCCCCCCGGCTCCCCAGGACCATCATGTTGCCGAAGATGGCGGGGCTGGCCTCGAAGTTCTTGTTCTGGTCCTTGGTGGGGTTGATGGTGTCCAGCACCGTGCCCGTGCGCCCATCCAGCAGGAACAGGTTCCCCTTGCTGTCCGCCTGGACCAGGTACCCATCCCCCTTGGCATCGTAGAAGATGGCCGGGGAAGACCAGGTGTAGTTCTCCATGGGCATGGTCCACACCGCCTCCATGGTGTCCTTATTGAGGGCCACCAGCACGCCGCTGTCCTTGCCGTTGTAGCGGGCGAAGGGGACGAAGACCAGGTCCTTCAGGTTCTGCTGTCCCACCGCCGCCGTGGCCTGGATGCCGCCGGAGACGCCGGACACGGTGGCCACCGTCAGCTGGTACTGGCCTTCTATCTTGCCGGTCATGGCGTTGATCTTGAAGAAGGGCGTTACCCCTGTGCCACCCACCTGGTTGAAGTGGAGGGAGGTTCCCACATACAGATACGCTTCCGTATCGGAAATCACATCTAGCACCGGGGAGGCGTTGGTGTCGTCCAGGGTGTCCGCAATCCACTTGATCTGCATGGTGTTCAGGTCGATGCACTGGAACAGGCCGTCGTTGGAGGACAGATACGCAAAGTTCCCCCAGACCACCGCACTGCCCTCATACCCCAGCCACTTGTGGGAGGAGTCTGCCAGGGAGAACTGGGCCACCTGGTCGTAGGAGTTGGGGGCATCATACCGCAGCTTCACGATGTGGGACGGATGCACGCTGATGGTGCCGCCCTGGGGGTCATAGACCGTGTTCAGTTTCATGGTGTAGAGAATCCCGTTCTCCCCGGGCCAAATCAGGGTGTCCGTTTGAGCATCCACCAGAGGTGCGCTGTCGTAGGCGGTCCAGTTCCGCTTGGCGAAGGGGTCCTTCCCCTGGATGCCGAACTCATAGAGCCGCCGCCCGTCGATAAGGGAGATAATCATGGCCCGGGACTTCTGGTCCTCCTCCTCATACTCGTCCCCGGAACCCACATAGAGAAGGGGCAAGCCTCTTGGGTCGATGGAGCCGGTGCCCTTGAAGGGCATGCCGAAGACCAGCTTGTTTCGAGTCTCCCGGCCGGTTTCCAGGTCGAAGAAGTAGATGTTGCCGTCCTCCGTGGGGTAGATGACCTCCACCAGGTTGGCCTTCTCCTTGGCCCAGCTGTTCATGTTCATAATCTGCCGGGTCTCGGCCGGCCACTCCACCATGAGGGGCTGCCCGGTCCAGCCGCAGCCGGACCAGCTGCCGGAACCGCTGCCCTTCTTCAGGGAGGAGATGGAGACCTTGGAGACCACGGTCATCTTCTTCTCCGTCAGGTTCAGCTCATCCGTGGCAGACAGGTTCCGATAGTTGTTCCCCCTAAAGGTGAGCACGCCCTTCAATGCCGGATACTCCGCCCCGGCGGGGAAGGAAATGGGTTCACTGCGAACATAGCTGCCCGGATCCACATCCTGGCCGTCCACATTCAGGTGGGGCACATAGCCGTACCGCTCCGGGTTGCTGCTCTCCACAAAATGGGGCGTGGGCGCCGGGGTGGGGCTGGGCGTGGGCGTAGGCGTGGGGGTCGGCGTAGGCGTGGGCGTGGGGGTCTCCTTGGTGAACAGCTGCAATAAGCCGCTCTTCTTCCCCTCCGTGGCCTCAATCACCTGCTCCTCGGGCTTCTGCGCCTCGCTGCCGCCGGTGAACAGAGCCACCAGCAACAGCACCAGGGCCAAAACGGCCACCAGCAGCATGCCCAATACCAGGAAGAACCGGGGACGAACCACCAGCTTCCTCCTCTTCTTACGCTTTTTTGTATGCGTTGGCATGATAACCTCCTTGCTTTTTCGGCGGTGCCGATCTGCGGACAGCCGCCGAAGGGTGGTAGGTTTTGGCAGTGCAAATTTTCACCGATTTTTGCTTTATTCCGACAGTCTTCGCCCCAGGGAAACCCTTATTTTGCGATTCTCCCCCAAAAGATGCCAAGATGTTGGGGCGCAAAGCGAATGTTTATACCCTGCCAAACTAACCATTATATGCATTCTACCAGCAGGTTTTGAACAGGACTTTATAGATTTGTGAACAACTTACGGATATTCATAGCATATTTTGTGTACGCATAATTATTCGACAATTTATGCATTTATCCAAAGCCCCTCATCATCCACACCGTAGGGGCCGGCGCCCTCGACGGCCCCCGTGTGAGGGGGCAGACCACAACCTCTCTTTGCCGCTTTTTCTCTTTAACAAATAGAAAAAGCGGCGCAAAAAGAGAAACTCATGTAAGGTATATTAGGGGAGCTGCCTATGCGGCTCTCCTTTTTTCTCTCTGCGGGGGAGCCTTTTGGTACCCCCTCTTGCCTCCACCGTTGCACAGCGAAGATGGCTTAGGCGCTCAACGCTTGCCTCCACCGTTGCCCCCCCTCCTCCTGTCATCCCGACCGTAGGGGCCGACGCCCTCGGCGGCCCGCTTTTCCCCTTTTTGTCATCCCGACCGGGCGCAGCGAGCGAAGGGATCTGGGAACGGTGCAACTTGTCCAAGAGATTTCTCCACTCAGTCGCTTCGCTTCCTCGGTCGAAATGACAAGGAGGGAGAGGGCACTTCGCTTCCTCGGTCGAAATGACAATGGAAATCCTTGCCTCCATCAACTTGGTTTGGG
>JAFSPW010000033.1 GCA_017451295.1 Clostridia bacterium | reverse complement strand
GATGATCCGATCTGTGACATAAATCATATCCTCGAAGGGCATTGTGACGAGCGCAGGGTGCCCTTCAGAAAAAATATAACAATGTTTACATCGCTGGTCGCAGATATCCGTGATGTGCCATTGGATCGCAAAATAACTCTTCATACTAAAAACGCCCCTTGTCAAAAACGAAGGCGTCAACTCGTCCGGAATTGACGCCTTGCTTCTTTACTTTGCTTCCGGATCTTTTGTTCCGCAAGCAGGTGCGGGTTCTGGATCTTTCGTACCGCAAGCAGGTGCAGGTTCCGGATCTTTTGTCCCACAAGCAGGCGCCGGAGTAGGATCAGCAGTTCCGCAGGCAGGTGCCGGAGTAGGATCAGCAGTTCCACAGGCGGTGCTTGCAACCTTTTCATCAAACATGGCGTTTTCCTCCTTTCAAAGATTCTATTTATATCTTACTGAGAAGCCGGAATAAAAGCACCGGTCAAATATAGACTATAAGTCGGATTTTATGGTATAATAAACACAACTATACATAAGGAGTTTCCTCCATGAGTCAATATAAAGAAGCCAGAGAGCGCACGAAGGCTAAGATCGAAGATGCTTACTGGGATCTGATGATAAAGAATGAGCGGATAACGGTAAAGAAAATCATTGAGAAGGCTGGTATTCACAAGTCCACGTTTTATTTTTACTATGAATGGGTCGACGATGTTCTGACAGAAATAAAAACAAGGATGATGAATCTTCTTGTCTCTGCGATTGAGAGCAAAAATCGAGATAAGGGCGACTTTCAGCAGGTCATGATTGAAATGCGGGAGATGTTCCAAGAGAATCGAAAGTATCTCATCCCATTGGTTTTGGAGCAGCGTGGTGGTGCGTTTGCCGTAAATTATCGAGAATACATCAAAGAACATTTTGCAGAAGATATCGGTTTGGATTACAAAACAGGCAATGATGTAAAAAATGACGTGGCAAATTGTGTTCTGGCCGGATTGGTAGAAATAATGCTGTATGAGATGTCCAGTGAGATAATCCCCGATGAGTTTACCTATAAGATCGGTGACGGTATTATCAAAAAAGGCGTTGCACGGACATTAAACGAAGATTTGAACATCAAGTTCGGAAAGCAATCTTAACTCAATTGACGATCTCTGTCGCCCATCTCGCACACGATTTCAGAGTCGGTCGAGATGGGTGTTTTGCTGTAAGTGGTCGAAAATCGACTGGATGAGCATGAATGAAGAGACAGCTCGAGCAGGTATTCGTGTGCGAGAAGCCTAAAAAGCCCATAATATAAGGTCTTTTTCACATGGGAGGGGTGTAAAAAAGAAGGGCCCTAATTGTTTCCAAATTAGAGTCCTTCTATGGTGCGGCTGGCGGGATTTGAACCCGCAAGCTTTCGCCGACAGATTTTAAGTCTGTTGTGTATGCCGTTCCACCACAGCCGCAAAACCTTTGTTATTGTAAGCTGAAAAGATGGTCCTTGTCAATAATCAAAGCTGGAAAAGGATGCCGATGATTCCGCCAATCAAGAGAAACAGCGCCGGGTGCAGCTTCTTTAGCTTCGGCAGGGCCATGGCCGTAAGAAGCAAGGCATAGATTATAAAGGAGGTTAGGTTTATGGAAAGAGGCTGAGCGGATATTTCCAGCGTGGAATGCACCACAGACCAACCGGCAGAGGCAACCAGAGCAGCGGCGGCAGGCCGCAAGGCGGAGAATGCATCGTTGACCAGCTTGGAGCTGCGGTACTTTTCCAGCCCTCTTGCCACCAGGACGATTACGGCAATCTGGGGAGTGATCAACGAAAGTGTAGTTATGATTCCGCCAAGGATGCCCCAACCCATTCCATAGTTGGATAGAACGGAATACCCCATATAGGTAGCGGCGTTGATGCCGATTGGCCCGGGAGTGGACTCAGCCACGGCGATAATGTTAGCCAGTTCTTCGGCGGTAATCCAACCATACTGTGCCATCATGTCCTGCAAAAAGCGTATGGCTGCCATTCCACCGCCGACGGCAAGCAGGCCGGTTTTCATAAATTCAAAAATCAATAGCAGTATGGTCTTAATCATTTTTTGAACCACCTTCCGTATGCAATGCCGAATACGGCAGCCAATAACACCAGCCAAACGGAATTCAGTTTTAATACGGCAAGCAAAGCAAAGGAAACGATAACAATCCCTACGCTGATGCCATCCTTGCAGGCTTTTTTCACAAGCCGGAAGATGGTGATGGTCATGAGCGCGGCTACGGCAATTCGAACACCGGCAAACAGATGCTGCACCAAGGGATACGCCATTAGATTTTGCAGGACAGCGGCGATGACGGTGATGATGATGATCGGCACCGTGACCACTCCCAGGGAGGCGATGATTCCGCCCCAGACCTTACCCCGCTTATAGCCGACGAAGGTGGCGGAGTTGATGGCAATGACCCCAGGCGTGCATTGGGCCAAGGAGAAATAGTCCAAAACCTCCTCCTCCGTGCACCAATGCTTGTTGTCCACCAATTCACGAATGAGCAAGGGCAGCATGGAGTATCCGCCCCCGAACATAACAGCACCGATTTTCAAAAAACTTATGTACAGTTCCAGCATATTCTCACACAACGGGCCAGCCGGCCACATACATTCCCAAATAGGCGATAGACCCCGCAATGCAAAGCAGGGACAGCAACAGGTTTATCCAATGGTTCCTCGCTACAGCAGTAAGTGCAATCAGCAATGGGAAGCAGCAGAACAATTGCCGGGGGCCATCCAGTATTCCGGTTTGACTATAGATGACGGCTACCATTAGAATTCCATAGCACAGATAGCTTGCTCGCAGCTGTTTATAGGTAAGAAGCAGCATCTCGAAGGCGGCAAACAAAGCAATCAAGTTGGGAATACAAATGCCAAGGAGGGTCTGAGTGTCCTGCAAAAGATGGGATTGAAATGATCTTTCACATACAGCAGCCGCTACCCGGTAGAATAGGGCTTGCTGACTGGAAAAATACGCTTTCAAATACTCTGCATAGGCAAAGAAATTGCCCGTGGCGTTGCGGTTAATCAGCAAGTAGAGAAGAAAGCCTAAGGGAATAAGGATGAGAGCAGAGCCCTGAAGGCTTTTCTTCACATAAAACTGCCAGCTCACCGCTTTAAGGGAGCGATATTCAATCGTCATGCTCCTCAAAAACTCCATGAGTACTGGCACAACCAGCAATAAGCCGGTGCGTTCGGTGATGGCGGCCAGGAACCCGAAGCCGGCTGCGGGTACAAACCATTTGCGGCGAGCGCAATACATGCACAGCAAGGATAGAAGCAAAAATGTACTGGCGGAAATGGTGCAGCCAAGTAAGAAGCTGGGGGGCAAAATCACATAGAACCACAGGCAGCGGACGGCAGACCGGCGATCCTGATCCATTAAAACCAGGGCATACAGAACGATACCGGACAACAGATAGTTCAGGTTCGCCACAAAGAACCCGGCTCGGATGCTGCTAAGATAAAAGGGGCTGATGAAGCGGATAATCAGGGAATACAGGGGCGGGAACAGAAGGTTGATATAGGCACCAGGGTACCCGGGCACTTCCGTTCTATACCCATTATTGGCGATGGAAATAAATCGCGGCGCAAAGAGATGATCGGCCCAGATATGTTGGATATCCAGAATGGTTTCGGAATATCCGTTAAGATACAGGCTCCATACAAATGCACCCACCATATATATGCCGCGGGCAATAACCAGCACCAAAAGAAGCCGCAGCACTTCCCTGCCCCCCAGAATACCCGTGCGATGGACCGCAGTCGTGGCCTGCTCTCTGTCACCATCTAAGGCATATTCGAACAGCCTGGGAACAGCACGGACATACAAAAGGACAAACAGAAGCAACGCAACGCCGGCAACGAGAACGCTTTCCACAAGCTCAGGCGGTTCAACAACAAGCCAAAGACCGTACAGTGTGCACAATACGGTCAATGGCAAGATGGTGAATATGGTTTTTACAATGTCGTTGCGCTGCATACGATAGTCAGCGCATAGCCTTGGGCTTTCCCAAAATCTCTGCAAACAGCAGGCCCTGAACCACGTTGTCAGAGGATAGAAGCAAAGGGAAAACGGGATTGGAAGTCTGCGGCTTCAAAATGGCATTGGCAGCTTTGTCTGCGTTGGTTGGAGGACAGACCTGCTCCCCCGTCATGCTGGACTCCGTATGACTGTGCCCGCCTTCCAGCGTGCTGGTAACAATGTGGGTATACTTTGGCGTTCCGCCATAGGCGGGTGTCTTTAGTTTCGTAGGGGCGACTCTGGGCGCAACAGGAGGGGATACCCGGGGCGCAGCAGGCTTAGCGGCAGGCACTGCATTCCCTTTGTGGGCAGCCTCCTTTGCCTGCTGCAGCTCATCGGGCATACGCTTCTGCATGCTTTTTTGCATATTCTTTTTGCTTGCGAGAGAGCCGATAAAGCCTACAATCACAAGAAGCAGAAATATAGCTTGCACAAAAAGCTCCCTTCCGTCTTATTTAGTGTCAGGGGTGGGATTGGCAGCGTGGGAGATGGCGTTTCGCATATCGGTGTCGGAAATAACATTCTTCATGTTGTAATAATCCATTACACCCAGCTTGCCGTCACGGAAGGCATGAGCGATGGCGATGGGCACCTCGGCCTCCGCCTCGATTACCTTTGCCCGCATGCCGGCCACAGCGGCCACATTCTCCTGCTCCTGAGCCACGGCCATGGCACGGCGCTCCTCGGCCTTTGCCTGAGCGATGCGCTTGTCGGCTTCGGCCTGGTCAATCTGCAGCTGAGCGCCGACGTTTCGACCCACGTCCACATCGGCAATATCAATGGAGAGAATCTCAAAGGCAGTGCCCGCATCCAAGCCCTTATCCAAAACGGTCCTTGAGATGGAGTCGGGATTCTCCAGAACTTCCTTATGGCTGCGGGAGGAACCGACGGTTGTAACGATACCTTCGCCGACACGGGCAATGATGGTCTCCTCACCGGCGCCGCCCACCAGACGATCGATGTTGGCACGAACGGTAACCTTTGCCTTGGCTTTCAATTCAATACCGTCCATAGCAACGGCAGCGATGACAGGAGTTTCGATAACCCGGGGATTGACACTCATCTGCACGGCTTCCAGCACGTTGCGGCCAGCCAAATCAATGGCGCAGGCCTGCTCAAAATCCAGGGGGATACCGGCCCGCATGGCGGCGATAAGAGCGTTGACCACACGGTCCACGTTGCCGCCGGCCATATAGTGGGCTTCCAGCTTGTTCAGCGGCAGAGAAATGCCGGCTTTAGTGGCCTTGATAAGGGGGTTGACGATGCGAGCCGGTACCACCTTCCTAAGGCGCATACCGACCAGGGTGCTGATGCTCAGCTTCACGCCGGAAGCGCTGGCCGAAATCAGCAGACCGACAGGTACAAAGCTAAACAGCAGGGACAGGAAGATGATGATAAGTACGATGATAACGACGGCTGGGAACATGAATTCGTTTACCTCCTGATAGTTTGTTTTTAATTGCCGTATATCATGTGGATAACCACATAGATAGCCATGATAAACAGGGGAACGCCCACCAGCAGCGCAACCCATTGGCGGGTGATAACGGCTTTGTCGGCTTCGGGCGCAGGTTTAGGTTCCGGCTCCACAATGCCGCATTTGGGACACACATCGGTGCTATAGAGAACACCGCACTGTTTACAGTATTTCATTTTACGATGACATTTAGTCCCTCCAAGGCGATGACGGTTACCTGACTGCCGGCATCGATGAAGGAACCCCGGGTGGAAACATTTACCCGCTCCCCCTCTATTTCGGCAACGCCGGTGGGCCGAAGGGGGGTGATGGCGGTTCCGGACTTCCCCATCAGCTCTCGTCCGACTTGCTTCGTTGCGGCGGAGGACTCCCCTTCCACAGCAGAGGCGTTGACAATTTTGGACTTTGACAGAGCGCCCTTTTGGAAGGAGCGCAAAAACAGAACGATGATGACACAAAGCAGCAGCAGAAGCACCGCAGAAACCGTCAGAGCAGCGCTGAGAGAATTAGCGGAGAACTGCATCACGATGATGGCGGCAAAGGCGGCGATGCCTAAGCCACCCGCAACGCCGAAGCCGGGAGTGAACATCTCCACCACGAACATCAGAATGCCAAACAAAAAACAAAGGATACAGGGCACCGCCAAGGGACCAAGCACAGCGAACATAGGTGACCTCCTCTATATGTTTCTTTAATATATTTCATTATGCCCCAATCGGCCGTAAAATGCAATACCCTTCCCCGATTGCAGTCGATAAAGGAACATGGTATAATTTGTTAAAAGTGTTTCGGGAGGATAAACAAGTGC
Source organism: Clostridia bacterium (assembly GCA_017451295.1). GTDB lineage: Bacteria > Bacillota > Clostridia > Christensenellales > CAG-138 > RUG472. Next base: position 71,176 of record JAFSPW010000033.1, on the reverse strand, counting down.
TTCCAGTCCTTTGCTTCGGTGATATATGCGCAGACCTTCTGATTCCATACGGCCAGGCCGTCAGCAAACTGAATCCTCTTGAAACCCCGACGGTGGCTTTCTCCCATGGTGGAAGTGTGGCTAACACCGCCGTGGCGCTTGCCAGGCTCCATACACCGGTGATGTTTTTAGGGACGGCAGGACAGGATTACTTCGGTCGGCAATTAAAGCAACAGTTAATCGCCGAGGGAGTGGATGCCTCCCTGCTGTCTTTGCGGGAGGACTGCATGACCACCATGGTGCTGCTGGTCTTAGATGAGCATGGAGAGAGAGTGCCGTTCGCTTATCCGGCGCAGGGAGCCAGCCAGCACCAGATTACACTAAACCAGCTTCCTGACGACATTTTAGACAGAATCGGCTGGATGCACTCCTCCGGCATGACCTTACGGGAGGAACCGGCAGCCAGCACCCAGCTTTACCTCATGCAGCGATGCAAGGAGCGAGGTATCCCCGTTTCGCTGGACATCAATGCCCGGCTGGAATCCGATGGAAACGAGACCTTTGCCTCCAATCTAAAATCGGCCTTAGCGTATTGTGATATACTGTTTGGATCGGAACAAAGTGAAATCTGCGCCTTGGCTGGCACAAGCAATCCCGATGAAGCGGCCAGATTATTGCAAAAGCATGTGCCTATTGTTGTTATGCGCCGAGGAGAAAAAGGGGCGGTCGTTTATGATAGAGACGCGAAGCACTCTTGTGATGGCTTTACAGTGCAGGTGGTCGACAGGGTCGGCGCCGGGGATGTCTATGACGGTACCTTTCTTTCTGCAATACAATCCAATACGGCCATAGAGGAAGCAAATGCCCTTGCCTGTGCCGCCGGAGCCTGGTGTGTAAACCATCGAGGCGGAAGAAGCGGACCTTGGAAAAAGGAACTGGAAGACTTTTTCAAAAGAGGAAGTCAAGGCAGCGAATCTGATATCTGATGCCTCGAACCATTCGATATAATAGTAGTCAAATATACTAAATATATCAACTTTTGATTGTTAATCTTTACTTTTTACTTTAATTTAGGGATTTTTCTATGGACAAGGCCTGTTGTTGGTGTTATAATGAGCCAAAATTGAAAGGAGCTTGTACATGAATAAAACTCAGTTCATTAAGGCGGTGTCCGAAAAAACAGGCCTTACCAAAAAAGATGCTTCTGCTGTGGTCTCTGCAGCTTTGGACATTATTTCCGATACCATTCAGAGGGAAACCGTTTCCCTTTCCGGCTTTGGCACCTTCGGCTGCAAAAAGCGGACGGCACGGGAAGGCAAGAATCCCCGCACGGGCGAAATGGTCAGCATCACCGCTGCCAATGTTCCCTACTTCAAGGCCAGCAAAAACCTGAAGGAATTGGTTAAATAAGATTCTTTTCATTTCTTGAGCCGGGTGTCTTCCCCGGCTTCTTTTTGTGTGGTATACTTGCTTTGGAGGATAGATATGGAACAGTATTCCTTGTTTACCGAAGAAGCACCCCAGCCTCTTGCCGCCAGGCTCAGACCAAGAAACTTAGACGAATTTGTTGGCCAGACTCATCTGTTGGGTCAGGGCAAGGTGTTGCGCCGCCTGATTGAAAGCGATCAGGTTTCTTCCATGATCTTTTGGGGACCACCGGGCGTAGGGAAAACCACCCTGGCAAGAATCATCGCCAATCGAACCAAATCCGCTTTTATCGACTTCTCTGCCGTGACCAGCGGAATAAAGGAAATCCGTGTCGTCATGCAGCAGGCGGAGGATAACCGCCGCTATGGAGAGCGGACCATTCTGTTTGTGGATGAAATTCACCGGTTCAATAAAGCCCAGCAGGACGCCTTTCTGCCCTTTGTGGAGAAGGGCAGCATTGTGTTGATCGGCGCTACCACGGAAAATCCTTCCTTTGAGATAAACGGGGCTCTGCTCTCTCGCTGCAAGGTCTTTGTTTTGCATGCTTTGGAACCGGCGGATATGACGGTTCTGCTGCGCCGAGCCATGGAGGATGAGCGCGGCTTTGGCAGGATGCAGGTGAACATTTCCGATGAGATGCTGCACAGCATTGCCGTCTTTTCCAACGGCGATGCGCGCATGGCCCTGTCTACGCTCGAGATGGTGGTGCTCAATGGAGATGTGGATGAAGCCGGCGTCGTCACCGTTACCAAGGAGACCTTGGAGCAGTGCACATCCAAGAAGTCGCTGCTGTATGATAAGGGCGGCGAAGAGCACTACAACCTGATTTCGGCTTTGCATAAGTCCATGCGAAACTCTGACCCCGATGCCGCGGTTTACTGGCTGGCGCGGATGCTGGAAGCGGGAGAAGAGCCGCTGTACATTGCCCGGAGGGTTATCCGTTTTGCCAGCGAGGATGTGGGACTGGCGGACCCGCATGCCCTGCAGATTGCTGTTGCCGCCTATCAGGCTTGCCATTATATCGGCATGCCCGAATGCACGGTGAATCTAACGGAGGCCGTGGTGTATCTGTCCATGGCGCCTAAATCCAATGCCATGGAAGTAGCCTATATGGCCGCAAAAAAGGATGCGCTTGAGCAATTGGATGAGCCTGTCCCCATGAATATTCGAAATGCACCCACCAGGCTCATGAAGGAGCTGGGGTATGGAAGCGGCTATCAATATGCCCACGACTATGCACAAAAAATGACCAGCATGACTTGCTTGCCGGAGTCCTTATTGGGCAGAGAATACTACATACCTACGGAGCAAGGCTTGGAAGCTAAGTATAAAATGCGGCTGGAAGAAATCAAGGCCTGGAAAAAAGAACACTAAATTTTACATTTTTTGAAAATAATCCTTTCAAAAGCGCAAAACCTATAGTATACTTACTGTACAGATAATATATGGAAGGAAGGCAGCGTATGGCAAAACGTAAAAAATTGATAATCAGCCGTGAAGGGTATATTCTCTTGGCGGCCATTGGCTTCTTGATTGTCGCTCTTATTGTGCTGTTGTTTGCAACCAAGTGCTTCGGCGCCTGTGCTAAGGACGATGCCGTCGCCCAGACCAACGAGCCTGGCCCCACGGTCATGTATGATGCCCCCAGCGCAGCGCCCACGGATGAGCCGGACGAAACGCCCGTTGTCCTGGAGCAGGATCCCGTTCAGCAAGCTACTCCTGCGCCTTCGGATACCCCTGCTCCCACCATCACCCTTGCCGATGACCCCAATGCGTTGACGGAACCCACCGCCAAGATGATTGCCGGCGCTGCCCAGGGCGTGCTGACCAAGAGCGGTGTGAACATGCGGCAGGGCCCCAGCACCAGCACGACAATTCTCGCTACGGGACTTAAGACCGGCACGAAGCTTACCGTGTATGCAGAGGATGGGGACTTCTATTTCCTGATGGTGAATGAGACCAAGAAATATGGCTATATAGCCAAGAAGTTTGTGAAGCTGAACTCCGTCCTTGGGGAGACTTCCGATGGCAGCGACCAGCCGGAAGGCACCATCGTCGGCATCATCACCTCCAGCGTTATGAACCTGCGGGAAGGCCCGGCGGTGACGGCAAAGTCCATTGGTCAGTATAATGAAGGCAAGAAGGTATACATCTACTATTTAGAAGGCGACTACTATTATGTGCTCGTTGCCGGTACCCAAGAAAAGGGCTATATGTCCGCCCAGTTCGTAAAGGCCGATGGCACCGTGCCCACCAAGGCTTCCATCACGCCCACGGCAGAGCCCACGGATACCCCCATCGGTTAAGCCCCTTACAGCAGCAAAGGACCCGTTCGGGTCCTTTTTTGTTGGTGTTTATTCCTCCGTAAAAGATGCCGGACGGTTCTTTTCGGTGATAGGCCCGGTAAATAGGGGATGATCATAACGAAGCCGCATCCGGTCCCAAAGACCGTACTTGTCCGTATTGGCAATGGCATGAATCATCTGCTGCTCAATATCGGGAACATATTTGGAAAGATACCGAATGATTTCTTTTGCCTCCTCCCGCTTGGTGTGCCCTGCGGCGGGGCAGTTCGCCTTTTGAATGGGCATGTTCCGCTGGGTGGCAACAGAGAGTGCATGCTTTTCCGGCAGAAAGACCAGGGGGCGAATCAGGGTTACATCAGACCTCGACAGATAGGTGACGGGGGCGAAGGTGTTCACACGGCCTTCATACAGAAGACTCATCAAAAAGGTTTCGATGACATCCTCCCGATTGTGGCCGAGGGCTACTTTGTTGCAGCCTAAATCCTTGGCGGCGTTATTCAATGCACCGCGGCGGAGTTTAGCGCAGAGGGCACAGGGGTTGGGTTCCTTGCGAATGTTGAAAACCACGTCGCCTATGTCGGTCTTCAAAACCCGATAGTCCATGCCGATTCGCTGTGCAAAGGCTTCCACATCGGACCAGTTCTGCTCCCGTATGCCCAAATCCAGTGTTACGGCGCACACCTGAAAGTCGGTTCGTGCAAAGCGCTGATACAGCTGCAGGGCTTCCATCAACAGCAGAGAGTCCTTGCCGCCGGACACACCGATGCAGATTTTGTCTCCGTTTTCGATTAAATGATACCTTTCATCCGCACGGCGGATGCTGCCTAACACTCGTTTCATAGGGCTGCCTTTCAAAATCTTTTGTTCAGTATACAACCAAAAACTTGGAGATGTAAAGTGTGATAATGTAAATGTCAATTTTTGATGAATATGGGCATGAATAGCATTTACATGATATACTATGATATCACAAAAAAGAGAAGGAGCATGTTTGGGTTTGAAACGCCTGCAAGCATTTTTTTCTAAATACTCATCGGTTGTCTGCCTCGGTTTACTGATTTGCTGTGCTTTAGTGTACGCAGGCTTAGCCGTTATGCTTATGAGGGGCAATGAGACCGCTGCGACATACACGCGGCAGTATGAGCCTACGCCCGTCCCTACGTGGGATGGGTACAGGCTGTATTCCCCTGCCCCTTCCCTGTCCCCTCTTCCGGTATCCAACCAGAAAGATGACAGCGAAGGATTGCTCCAGGGCAAGTATCGTTGGAAGTTTACCGATGCGGAAATTATAACCAATCAGAGCTATAGTAGAAAGGACGTGTCCATCAGCTGGGAAAAGTATGAGGACAAAACCTCCTTTTCCAACAAAATAGTCTATTATGTGGCGGATATTCTGGTGGATGACGTGTCCCTTATTCAAACCGTTTTTGCCAAAGGTGCTTTCAATACCAGAGGCGTAAAAAGCATGGAGACGATTGCTAAAGCTAACCGCTGTGTGTTGGCTATTTCCGGTGACTATGCCCTGTATCACAGCAACGGAGTTATTGTGAGAAACGGGGAGGTGTATCGAAAGTCTAAGTGCACTTCGGACCTTTGTGTCCTGTATTCAGACGGGATTATGGAAACATACGAGGTGGGCACCATCACTCCCGATGAGGTTTTAGCCGGGGACCCCTGGCAGAGCTGGCATTTTGGACCAGAATTGCTCGATCACAATGGACAGCCAAAAACAAAGTTCAATACGAGCGTTGGGGGCAGAAACCCCCGAGCCGCCATTGGGTACTATGAACCGGGACACTACTGCTTTGTCGTCGTGGACGGGCGGCAGAGAAAGTATTCGCAGGGACTCAATATGAAGGAGCTTAGCCTGCTTATGTATGACTTAGGCTGTGTACGGGCGTACAATCTGGACGGCGGGGCAACGGCACGGATGTTTTGGAAGGACAAAATCATCAATTCCCCCAGCAAGGATAGAAGCCTGCATGATGCCATCTGCATCAGCTTTGAATAGTCTTCTTGCAAATACCGTTCAACGGCGATACAATAAACTGCAATCATTAGACAGGGGAGTATTGTATGCAGATAGCTCTTTTGATAATCGGCGCTCTGTGCTTGGTGCTGTTGGCCATTCTGGTGGTTTTGAATCTGCAAAGCCGCCAGGGGGATCACTATGAGGATATTCTGGACAAACTGTCTGACCAGCGGCGAGAGTTGAACGACTCCATTCATGGAGCGCTTAACGGTTACGGTCAATTGATGAACGACAGCCAGCGCAGCTTTTCCAAACAGCAGAACGATAATCAGGTCACCTTCCAGCACAGCGTGGAGCTGCGTTTGGATGCCTTTGAACGAGCCAATTCTCAACGAATGGACTCCTTTGAACGCACCAATTCGGAAAAGTTAGAGGGCATTCGCCAAACCATGGAAAAGCGCATCGGCGCCCTACAGGAGGACAACAACAAGCATCTGGAACGTATGCAGCAGGTGGTGGATGAGAAGCTGCAAAGCACCCTGGAAAACCGCATCAGCAAGAGCTTCGAGATGGTCAGCAAGCAGCTGGAAGAAGTGTACAAAGGTTTGGGCGAAATGCAGCGGGTGGCCGTGGGAGTGACGGACCTAAAGAAGGTTCTGTCCAATGTGAAGACCAGGGGTATTCTGGGCGAGATTCAGTTAGGTGCCATCTTGGAACAGATTCTTTCCCCCGAGCAATACGATACAAACGTGGCCACTCGCCCCGGCAGCAGCGATCGGGTGGAGTATGCGGTAAAGCTCCCCGGAAATGGCGAGGGGACCGTATATCTGCCTATTGATGCCAAATTCCCGGGGGACACCTATCGGGCGTTGATGGATGCCTATGATTCCGGTGACAGCGCCCAGGTGACGGCTGCCGCGGCTGCCTTAACGGCCAGGCTTAAACAGGAGGCCAAGGATATTTCCGGGAAGTATATTGCCCCACCCAGTACCACCGACTTTGCCATCCTGTTCCTTCCCTTCGAGGGTCTCTATGCAGAGGCGGTGAACCGGGGCATGGTGGAAGAACTGCAGCGGCGGTACAAGGTGAACATCGCCGGTCCCTCCACCATGGCAGCCCTATTGAACAGCCTGCAGATGGGCTTTAAAACCCTGGCCATTGAAAAACGCTCCGGAGAGGTATGGGAAGTGCTGCGTTCGGTGCGAACAGAGTTTGAGTCCTTTGGAGAGGTGCTGGAAGCATCTCAACGGCACCTGCAAATGGTTTCCGGAGACCTGGACAAGCTGGTGGGGGTTCGCACCAGGCAGATTCAAAACAAGCTGAAAAACGTGGAGAAGCTGGAAGAAAGTAAATAACGCCCTTTATTTCCAAGGCATGGGCAGCACGAAGGACTCGCTTTTATCGTCCATCTCATACCGGGGTTCCTTGTGATTTGGGTCGTCCAGCCAGTTATAGTCGTTTAGGTACGGGGAGTAGTTGATGCAGCGCACCTCTCCCCTGCCTTCGTCAAACTGCATCAGTCGCAGGTATCCGCTGCCGCCTTCCTTTCCGGCGGCTTGGTAGTTCATCATAATCTCATACACCGTTCGATCCTGCACCCCGTCCCCATCGTCATCAAAGGCATCTACCAGAGTATATAGCCCATACCGATGGCCGCAGAGAACCATATAGATGTTGGGACATTGAGCCACTACCTTTTGCCGAATCTCCTCTCCCGCTTCGGATAGCGTTCCTTCCGTGGTGATGAAATCATGCAGGCACAGGATGCCGGGACGGTCCGGATATTTGTTGAAGCTGTCTCGTATAAACGAAAGGGCTTTTTCGTCCGGGGCATGACTCATGTAGACGAAGATATAGTCCCGTCCCGATATAGTCACCAAGTCATAGTGTCCCCGATTGTTCTGGAAGCTCTCCCCATAGCAGGGCTGAGAGTCATACTTATCCTTTCCAAAGTACGTATAATAGTTTTCATATCCGCCGGTGCTGGGCTCCATGTCATGGTTCCCCGCCAGAACGCCGTTTGGAATATCATTAATCAAGTCCTGGGCGGCACGGGCTACTTCCCAGTTGTCAATATTGGCGTTGCGATGGACCAGGTCTCCTGTGTGTACCACATAGACAAGGTTCATCTTCTCGGCGTTGTCCCTTAGAAAGCCGGTCATGATAGGGTAAATTTCGGGGAAAGTGTTGGAATAGTGCTGGGTATCCGTGAGCCAAGCCACGGTCTGTACCCCTGCCGGCGCTTCATACCCTTCGGTAGGTTCCGGCAAAGGAGTTTCTGTGGGCGAAGGCGATGCGGATACAGGGACAGGGCTATGCTCTTGCTCCACCGCAGGCAAAGCGGTAGCCGCTGGAATGCTGATTTCCACCGTCAGGGGCGTTTGCTCAGGAACAGAGGTTTCCTCGGGATTCTGCTGTACACAGGCACACAGCGCCAAAGCGGCGGCGAATAGAAATATAAATCTCTTTTTCATGGCTGTATAGTATCACAGCCTTGTAATTCTTACCAGCTCTGTTCACGGCTTGTTTACAGAGAAAGTGCGTTCTTGTTGCAAGATAATCATACTCTTGCCCCAATTACCCCCTATACTGAACCCATCCGAAAGGGAAAGGAGGCAACGCTCACAGCTAAAGAATCCCATGCATAGATACACTGGGCAACTGCCTGGCCCTCAACGATTACGTAACGTTGCAAAACAGGCAGCCTACTAATTCTCCGCCATCCTCTTTCTCCCATAAAGAGCAGCAGGCGGCCAATATAACGAACGCACCGGTTTTTCTCCCCTCCTTGCTTTCCGGTGCGTTCTTTGGTATTCTATTTCACATGAATGTGTATCTGCTGTCCACCCAAGGTTTAGAAAACCATATAGAACAAGCTTTGCCGCTGGTCTGCGAAAACAGGCGGCAACGGTTTTTGCACACGCATTCTTTGGAAACCTTGGGCGCCGGGCTTCTGCTTGCCAAGAAACTCGGTGTGCATGCCGATGAAGATTTGCGCTGCGGACAGCATGGAAAGCCGTTTTTAACAAAACAGCACCAGTTTTTCAGCCTTTCACACAGCAATAATCAAGTGCTGCTCGCTGTGGATGAAGCCCCCGTCGGTGCGGATATTGAGCGTATGGACAGGCCGATTTCACAGGCTGCTAGAAACAGGGTTTGCCTTGCTTCCGAGAGGAACCGGGATTTCTTCACGGTCTTTACCCGGAAGGAGTGCGCCATGAAGCTTACGGGTTTGGGGTTCTTATTGCCTATGGATGCAATAGATACGACGAAGGACTTTTTCTGGGAAGGTGAAACGTATCACTTTCACACCACTGTTTGCCGGGATTATGCTGTTTCTTTTCTCTGCATCGACAATCAGCTGCCGCCGATTCAACTATTATCGGCGGAAGACTTGCTTTGAATGAAGCGTCCAAGCCGCCAAATCGCCTCCAAAAGGGTTTCCTCCTCTTTTGTATAGGCTAAGCGAACATACCCGGGGCATTGAAAAGCGCTGCCCGGTGTAAGGGCCACCTTCTGGCTGGCCAGCAGCTCGCTGCAAAAGCGCATGTCGTCCATGCCGGCAGCGGCAATATCTATCCAAACATAAAAGGCTCCATCCGGCTCGGCAAATCGAATACCGTCTATCTTTGACAGAGCGGACAGCACCGCTTTTTTGCGGGAAGAAAAGATGCGCTGCAGCTCTTGCACATACGTTTTCTCCTCATGTAAGACCGCCAGAGCGGCCGCCTCGGAAAGGGAGCAGGGGCACCCCAGCGTATGGCTAAGATAGCCTGCCATTGCCGCCCCAATGGGCTCCGGCGCTACACAGTATCCGATGCGTAATCCAGCCATGGCGAAGGTCTTTGAGGTGCTGTTCACGACAACCAAACGGTCCCGTATCTGTGGGAAATCGTATAGGCTGCAGAAGGAACCGTTGTATACAAAGCTGCTGTATACTTCATCTGCAATGACGTATAGATCCTTTTCCATAGCGAAATTGGCTATGGCTTGCAGCTCAGCCCGGGAATAAACCGATCCGGTTGGGTTCACGGGATTATTGAGCAGGATTACTTTTGTGGATGGGGTAGTGGCTGCCAAAAGTTCCGCTGCGGTAGCTTTGAATCCATTTTCAAATCGGCCCGGAACGAAAACCGATTCTGCCCCCGCCGCTTCTATCATTGGCGGAAAACTGGTGTAACAGGGGGTGGGCAAAAGCACCTGGTCATTTGCTTTACAGATAACCTGTATGGCGGCAGAGACCAACGGCTTTGCTCCGGCGGAAACCAGCACCCGTCCCTGCTGCCAGAACATGCTGCTGCGTATCGCTTGCTGTAGGGCGGGGGAACCGGTGGCGGGAATATAGCCCGTCTTGTCCTCGTTCAGGGCAGAAACAATGGCTGCTTTGCCAGCCTCCGGCATAGGTACATCCACTTGGCCGGCCGTCAGGTTGATGATGGGATTGCCGTCTGCAATCATCTGTTTGACCTTCGCATCCAAGGCCATAGTTAGCGACGCCGGCAAAACTAAATGCAGCGCTTTCATCCAAAGGCACCTCAAATAAAATATGCCTTGATTGTAGCGTAAGCGGTGCGGATTTACAAGCTAAATGTATTTTTTCATTCGTTGCAAGGCACCTTTTTCCAATCTGGACACCTGGGCTTGAGAGATACCGATTTCGCGGCTGACCTCCATTTGGGTTTTCATTTGAAAGAACCGAAGCTGCACAATCCGCTTCTCCCTTTCGTTGAGTCGTTCCATGGCCTTCTGTAAAGCAATGGAATCCAGCCATCGATTCTCCCCTGTCGTTTCGTCTCGAATTTGGTCGATAACATACAAGGCATCTCCGTCCTCCCGGAAAACCGGCTCATAAAGGGAGACCGGATCCACAACGGCATCCAGCGCCGTGTTTACTTCCTGCTCTTTTATCCCAAGAACCTGAGCTATCTCCGCTGTGGTGGGTTCTCTATTGAGCTTGTCCGTCAACTGTTTCTTTGCCTGCAAGGCTTTACAGGCTAAGTCACGCAGGGATCTGGAAACGCGCAGGGAGGTATAGTCTCGCAGATGCCGCCGGATTTCACCGATGATCATGGGCACCGCATAGGTAGAGAAGCGGACATCATGGGTGGTGTCAAAATTGTCAATGGCTTTCATCAGCCCTATGCAGCCCACCTGAAATAAATCATCGGCCTGGTCCGTTCGATTGTTGAACCGCTGCAAAACCGATAGTACCAAACGAAGATTACCGGTTATGAGCTGTTCCCGGGCCTCTGTGTCTCCGGCCTGGGCTTGAATTAAAAGGCGCTGCATGGTTTCATGGCTTAGGGTGGGCAGCGTGGATGTGTCCACACCGCAAATCACAACTTTTTTCAATACACAACCTCGTTCAAAAAGTTTTTTCCCCCTGATAGCTTCAGCATGTCCAGATGGATAAACTTTCAATCATTCGGTTGCCAGGATTTGTAAGGCTATGCTATACTCGAATCCAATCAAGAAGATACATGATGGAGTTGAAGGGATACAAATGATAACTGTCAGCACTTGTTCCGATAGAATAAAGCATAACCAGGCCACAGGACGGAAACGATAAAGCCATGCTATCCTTATTGTTTTCCGTTTTTATGGGAGCGCTCATCGGCTACGGCACCAATACCCTGGCGGTGGAGATGCTGTTTCGGCCTTTTTATCCCAAGTTTATCGGCAAATGGCAGCTGCCGTTTACCCCGGGGCTGATACCCAAGGAGCAGGCGCGGATAGCCAAAAGTTTGGGGAATCTGATTGAAACGCAGCTCTTCTCCCCCGCCGCCTTGCAGGAAGTGATTGCTTCTGAGCAGATGGGGACGGCCATGGAAAAGTGGCTGGAGGAACTGTACCAAAAAGCTGCTTCGTCTGAAAAGTCACCTGAAGAACTGCTAAAATCTACCCTGGGCGAGGAAACGTATAGTATGCAGAAAGAAAAGATAGAGCATGCTGTATATTCATTCTGCCTTACAAAGATTGAACAAAGCAACCCCGGACAGATGCTGGCACGGCATATGGCCCAGCGCACAGAGCAGAAATTGCCAATTCTAAAGGATATCGGCTTAGTTAACGTATATGCGGGCACGTTGGGAAAGACCATAGACAGGGAGCTTTCTCAATCCCTGCCCGGTATTTTGCAGGATGTGATTCAAAAAGAAGGAGAAATCGTATTGCATAAGCCGCTTGCCGTGATTCTCGGTAAGGAATCTAATCAATGGCCCACCTGGAAAGGTAAAATAAAGGACATGCTTCAAAAGGGCCTGATGCAAGCGGTGCCCCAGCTTCTTGGCTCCGGCGAGATTGCCCGATTCACCGAAAGCCGCATCAATTCCTTAGATCCGAAGGAGCTCAATCTTCTGCTAAAAGAGGTAATGAAAAAGGAGCTGGCCGCCATCGAATGGCTGGGCGCGCTCCTGGGCGGTATTTTAGGGTTGGTCACGCATTTGGCGGGAAAGCTGTTTTAATTGCCCACCACATGCCTAAAGAGCACAGCGGTGGTAAGGGCGCCGATGCCGCCTCTTAGGGGGCAAAAGTTTTGGACCAGTGGCTGGACCTCCTCCTCTATCACCTCGCCGCCGATGTTGATGACCGTCTGCCAGGGAGACACCTGTTCCCTGCCGACTAAGCCCGACTTGCCGGTGGCGCAAATGAGGATATCGGCGGATTGGCAAAGCTCAGAAAGATGCTGGCTTTTGCTGTGGCAGATGGTGACGGTGGCATCCCGACTCATCAGCAGCATGGCTAACGGACGACCTACCGTAAGCGAGCGTCCAAGGATGACCACATGCTTGCCCGAAACCGGAATACTATAGTAATCCAGCAAACGGACACAGGCTTCTGCCGTGCAGGGGGTGTTCTTCGGGAAACCCTCTTTTTGCCCTGCATACAGGGCAGCATAGCCGCCGGTGCCCATGCCGTCCACATCGAGCTTTTCCGGAATACAGATGGGATAGGGCGGCTTGCTCAAAAGAATCATGCCCCCCAATCTTTCCAAAGGAACGGGACAATCCGTCCCAAAGGGACAAGCATATACCGGTATGCCGTGGGCGTTACCCTCCCGAAGAATGGTCTTTACATACCATCCGGCCGGCACGTCCTTTGGGTCATACATAGCGAGCAGGCCGGGCATTTCCTCCCTTTTAGGCAAGGTTTCATATAGCTTTTGTGCCGGTTCTTTACCGGTGAGCAGCATCAGGCGTGTTCCTCCTAAACTATTACAAGAGCGTGCGCCGCAGTTCCTCGGCGGAAAGGGGCGAAAGCAATCCCAGCGGGACATCAAAGGGCGTGAAACAGCCGAAGCAGCCGCTTTGGTGCAGGCGATAACAGGCACGGGCAAAGGCTGCCATAACGGAAGCGGTGAACTCCGGGTTGGATTCCAGTTCCAGTCTAAACTCCATCAAGGATTTGTGCTCCTGCTCGGCGCCCACCCGACCGCTGCGGATAACAAAGCCCGCATGGGGCATGGCGGTATGCTCTGCTGCCATCTCCTCGGCAGTGATAAAATGCACCGTGGTATCGTATTCGTCAAAATAATGGGGCATGGTGATGATGTCCTGGGCCACCTTTTGCGGGTCTGCCCCTTCCTTGAGCACCACATAAACTTCCCTTGTATGCTTTTCCCGGGCGGTAAAGCCGCCCTGGCCCTGGCGGACGGCGTTCACCGTCTTCTGTACGGGAATGGTATACTGCCTGGCATCGGCTACACCGGGCAAGCGGCGCACGGCATCGGAATGGCCCTGGCTTACTCCCGGACCCCAGAAGGCATCTCCGCTGCCCACGGGCAAGGAAGCCTGCTCCAAAAGGCGCATGAGGGAGAATAGACCCGGGTCCCAACCGGTGCTGATGATGGCGGTAGTGCTGGCAGTCGTAGCGGCTTTGTCAACGGCGGCAAAGTGCTCCGGTATGCGGGCATGGGTATCGAAGGTATCCACCACGGAGTATTTCCTCGCAAAAGAGGGCGTTTGAACGGGGAGGTCCGTGGCACTGCCGCCGCACAGCAGCAGCACATCTATATCCGCCTTACCCTCCTCCAAGTCTGAAATGGGATAAACTGGCGTGTCGGAAAAGACAGGGTGCACCGTGCCAACATCACGGCGAGTGAAGATGCCGACAAGGGACATATCCTCATTTTGAGCAATGGCAGCCTCCACCCCTCGACCCACATTTCCATAGCCAACGATTCCAATGCGTATCATGTCAAGCTCCTGATTATATATTTTTCAAACAGTATAGACCTCTTCACAAGAGAAGTCAAACCCCAATTCAGGCATCCAAGCCCCAAAGGGCGTCGATAAGCTCACGAATCAAAGGCTGTTTCTTTTCGGGTGCCATAAAGGAGGCTTTGACACTGTTGATATTGCAGCGGATAATATCCCCCAGGGTAAGGCCCATCTGGCTTAAGCAGCGGTCGTACTCCTTATCCAAGTCTATGTCGGATAGAATCATGTTGTCCGTGTTGATGGTGCAGCTGATACCCATATCTATCAGTTTCTTTAAGGGGTGCTCCTCATAGCTCGGTCGCGTGCTGCATTGAATGTTGCTGGTGGGGCAAACCTCCAGGGTGACCCCTTCGGCAATGGCCCTTGCACACAGGTCCTTATCCTCAAAGATGTGATGACCGTGCCCAATGCGTTTGGTGCCAAAGTTCAGGGCATCGAGCACCGTCTCCGACCCCTGGCTGTCCCCGGCATGGCAGGTATAGGGTACATGCAACTCCTTTGCCAAATCAAAAACAGGCGCAAAGGTGCTAAGCGGTGTCAGTCCCTCTGCTCCGGCAAGGTCCACCGCAACAACGCCAGTATTCAAATATTTGGCTGCCTCCCGAACGGTCTGCAGATTTTGCTCCATATTTATGCCGCATTCCCCAAACACCATGGCGCACAGTATCACGCCGATGTCGATGGAGGGGCATTCTGCCATACCCTTTTGCACGCCTTGGAGCACCGCCTCGATGGCATCGCCTTGCGTGAGCCCTTTTCTCAGGTGGAGTTGGGGAGCAAAGCGAATCTCGGCATAGCGAAGGCCCTGAGAAGACAGGAGGCAAACAAGTTCATAGGCCACCCGCTGCAAAGCTTCCGCATCCTGGAGGATTTGCAACGGCATTTCAAAGCGTTTCAAGTATTCGTTTACGCTGCGGCAATCGGCGGTGACGACGATAAACTTCCGAAAGTCCTCCAGATTATCGGCAGGCAAGGCAATCCCCCGCTGCGCCGCCATCTCCCAGGCGCTTTCGGGAAGGACAGAACCGTCTAAATGCAAATGCAGATCCACTTTGGGAAAGGTATACTTGCTCATAGGCACCTCCTTTTTTTCGTATTTTACCATGTTTCGCCCTTTTTGAACATGGGTTTTCAATGCTTGACATAAAAAAGCGGAATGCGTATAGTATAGTCATTCCCAAAGGAAAGAGAGGATAATAGGAATGCATTGCACCTGCTGCGGAACACTTCTTCCAGAAGGGGCCAATTTTTGCACCAACTGTGGGGCACCGGCCGCCCCTGCTCAGGAACCGGATGTGAATACCCAGGAGAAAACCACCTTCGAGCCGTCAGAGGGGTATAGGGCTGCTGCGGCGCAACTGCCTCCCTCCTATTCTAACCCCAACTACGACAGCACCGTTTCTGCATCCGCCGGAAAGACCAACGGTTTTTCTATTGCCGGGTTTATCTGCTCCCTGGTTTTCTGGCCGATGCTGCTTAGCCCCTTTACCGCCATCGCCGGCTTGATTCTCAGCATTATCGGCTTGAACAAGGCCAAGAAGACCCAGGAGAAGAATGGGCGGGGCCTTTCCATTGCCGGCATCATCATCAGCGCCCTGCGGCTCGTTCTGCTGGTGATTGTCGTGCTGGTATTCATTGGACTATTTCTGCTCGGCGTGGGCAGATACGGCCAGGATTTATTTTCCAACTGGGCGCAAAACATGCCCTATATGTTCTGACTTAAATAGCAATTCGGGAGGGATAACCCCTCCCGTTTTTTATTCACCGCTTTCAATCTTTTTCAATGTGTCCTGCAGCATGGCTTCTCTTAATTCCATGAGATACGGTGCACAGGCTGCCTGTTCAAAGCCATAGGTTCGATTCAAATCATACTCCCGCAAAATCCAGGTGGATAACGGCGCCTCATTGTGCTGAAGCACGGCTTCCATCTTGTCCAGGGCCTTGTAGATCTTTGCCTCCATGGTCTGCTGTGCATCCATCTCCTCATATAAGGCATGGAGCTTTTGGTTATACGGTGCAGGCAGAGACGAAACCCAGTCCCCGAGAAGCTGCGCCTCCGTCTTTTCATCCGCATCGGTTTTCGGGAAAGTAGGAATATCTCCGGTAAAGCATTCCCCTAAATCATGAATGAGGCACATTTCCATGACCTTGTGCATGTCCACGTCGGGGAATTCATCCTCCATGAAAAACGCCATGAGGGTGATGCGCCAGCTGTGTTCGGCCACGCTTTCCCTTCGGCCATGGCTGGAATTTCCGTGGCGCAAGGCATCCTTCAACCGTTCGGCAACGTGCATCACCTGCAGATAAGACTGAACATCCATGGGTATTCCTCCTTACATTATGTCTAAGTAAGCGGCGCCGATGGTGCCGGCATCGTTTCCAAGGGTCGCACGGCAAACGGGGGGAACGCCGATACTTCCCGAAGCAAAGGTATACTTGGGCAAAAGGGCGTTGAGCTTATCCATCAGATACTCCCGCTGATTGGAGAGACCGCCGCCGATGAGTACGGTTTCCGGACGATAAATGGTGACCAGGGAACCGATGGCATTGGCAAGGTAGCGGCAATAGGTATTGACCACGGTCTGGGCGGCTAAGTCCCCCGCCTTAGAGCATTCAAAGGCGGTACGGCCGTCCACCTCCCCCGCCTCCTTTGCATAGGCATGCATCAGAGATTTTGGATAAGCCGCCATGGCGGCTTTGGTCTGTTTAACAAAGGCGGTGACAGAGCAATAGGCTTCGATGCAGCCCTGCATGCCACAGCCGCAGGTGTTGCCGTCCATGGAAAGGACCATGTGCCCAAGCTCTGCCCCTAAGCCCTGTCCGCCGGTAAACAGCTTGCCGTCACAGACGACACCGCCGCCTACGCCGGTGCCCAGGGTCAACATCACCACATCCTTGCATCCCTTGGCGGCACCGGCCAGGGTCTCCCCCACCACGGCACAGTTGGCGTCATTTCCGGCATAGACACTAACCGGCAGCAGCTTTTGAATCTCCGTTAAAAAAGGCACATCCTTCCAACCTTCCAGGTTAGGCGCGAGGACCACCACACCACTCTTCGGGTTGATGAGTCCGGGGATGCCAAAGCCAATGCAGGCAAAATCCTCCAGCGGGCGGCCAACCTTTTTTGCGGCCAATCGGGCGGTGCGGGCAATGGTGTTTACCACGCTGATAAAGCCCTGATCCGCACCCGTGGGTATGCTCACCTTTTCCAGAATGGTATAGTTTTCATCCACAACACCGGCTTTTATAAACGTGCCGCCTACATCGATTCCCAGTCGAAGCATGTTCATCCTCCTAATTCTAAATCTGTTCTAAGGCTTCAATCACATTTGTTGCCCGAAGCATTCGCTCGCCCAGCAGCTGCATGGCTTTGTCTGCCGAAACACCCAGCAGCCAGCTTCCCAAGCAAGCGGCATCCAGGGTGCCTATGCCCTGTGCCAGCAACCCGGTAATGATTCCCGTCAGCACATCTCCGCTGCCGCCCTTGGCAAGGCCGGCATTCCCTTCGGCTATGATTCGGGTCTGCTTCCCATCGCTTACCACCGTAGCGGTGCCCTTTAGCAATACCGTACAGTTCCATTTCTTGGCAAAGGACGAGGCGGAACCTATGGGGTCATCGGCAATTGCCGCTATGGGCGTTCCCGTCAGTCGGCTCATTTCACCCGGGTGCGGTGTTAAAATAACCTTTTCATGCAGCAGGGAATATAGCTCCCGGTGCCGGCTTAAGTAGTTTATCCCGTCCGCATCCAAAACCATGGGCACCTGCAGGCGCAGAGCCGCCTCGAGCAGGGGGCCAAATTCTCCCTTGCCAAGGCCACAGCCTATGCCGATGGCTGTTTTATTCTCCATGGCTTTGGCGGCGACAGCGGCGGCATCCATGGACCATTCTTCACCGACAGCGATGGTGATGGCCTCCGGTAAAGTGAATAACGCTTGCCGAACGATTTGGGGACAGGCTGCATACAGTATGCCGCAGCCCGCCGCCAGGCACGCTTTACAAGCAAGAATGGCAGCCCCCACATATTCAGGCGAGCCTACGCACAGCAGTGCCTTGCCACAAGTGCCTTTATGGGCGGTTCGCTTTCTAGGCGGCAAACAGCGCCTGGCATCTTCTTGAGAAAACCATTGGGGCAAGTGCAGAATAGTTTCCTGATGCAGGGAATAAAAGGGCACTATTTTCCCGCAATGGGCAAGGCCTTCGCCTAAAAATAAGCCTTGCAAACACCCGCCAAATGAGAGCGTACTCTCTGCATGAACGGCTTTGCTGAAAACAAATCCATTGTTCAAAGAAAGGCCGTAGGGAATAAACAGGCTGATGATGGGACAGGCAAGCCCTTCCATTGCATCAATCAAGGCGGGGGCCTCCTCCCTTTGCTCCATCAAACAATCGAGAATACGACCGGAGAAGGTTTTGGGAAACGACTCCGAAAAAGCGTGAATCGAGCGACAGCTGACCCCTGCCTCCAAAAGCAGGCGGGCGATAGCCTGTCCAACCTGTCCGCAGAGGCTATCGTCATACACGACGAGCACTTCCCGGTCACGGCTTCCCATCAATGCAACCGCTTCCCTGGCGATAGCTTCCGGCGAGTATATGCGTACAGCTTCATTGTACTCTTTTTCCCCAAATACGGGAATCATTGTTTTTCCTCGATTTGCCGCAGGACAGCAAGGCTTGCCTCGGTAGAAAAGCCTCGGCTCATAAGTCGCCGCAACACCCGCTCCCGCCGCGTACTGTCATCGAGAGCGCTCATCTGCCGCCAAAACTTTTCGGCAACGGCAAGGGCGTTGTTTCGTTCCGTGTCAGCCGGAAGCTGGGACAAAGTCTCGTCGATTATATCCTCCGGCACCTTGTGCGCCTGCAAATCCATATTGAGCTTATTGCGGCTCACGGGCTTGGTATTGAGTCTGGTCCTGACGAACTCCTGTGCAAAGTGTTCATCGTTCAATAGGCCTAGTTCCTTGAGCCTTGCAACGGTAAGAATGATATCGCCTTCCCCGTATTGGAGCTTATCTAAATACTCCTCCACCTCCCGGACGGTACGCATACGGGCAGTTAAATATCCGAGGGCGGCATCCATGGGACTTTTGTTGGCGGGTACAGATTGTGCAGCAGTTTTTTTCATAGGAAAAGAATAGCATAAAAGCTGTCGTTTGAACAGATTATTGTCATAAATTTGTAACTTTGTTGTAAAGCCTCCCCTAAAGGTATGGTAATTAAGAAAAAAAACTATACAATGAAACCATCGTTATGAGGAGGGCTCTTATGGGCAAAAAGAATTTGACTTGGATACTGGGCGCAAGCGCCGGCGTTCTCGTTTTGGCCGGCGGTCTGTGCGCCATTTTATTGAGCGGGAATACCCCTGCCATCACGCCTGCGGTTCAACAGGCAACCATTGCGCCGAAGGATTTGGAGGTCTCCTTACCCCAGGTGGACGAGCTGCAGCAACAGCATCAGGCCGAGATAGATGCCATCACCCTGCGTACCACCATGCTGCCCGGCACGGCCATTTTGGGCGTGAATGTTGGCGGCATGACCAAAGACGAGGCAAAAGCCGCTTTGTCTACTGCTGCCCTTTCGGCGGCCCAGCAAGCGAATCTGCAGTTTAGGGACGGCACCAAGGTGTATCCCTGCACCGCAGAAGGAATTGAAGAAGCTGCCAAGAACAACACCGCCTCCGTAATCGAAGAAGAGGACGAGGACGAGGTGGATCCGGAAATGATGGCGGCCGAGGAGGCTGCTGCCGAGGAGGAGGAAGCGGAAACTGGTGCCGCTGCTTCCAACGATATCGGCATTCGTCTGGTGTTTGATGTAGATGAGGCCATTGATACCGCTTTCGGCCTTATGCGCGATAGAACCCTCGACTATGATTCGTTTATGGCGCAGGTGCAACAGATTGCCGCAGGCTATGATGTGGCCGCTCGGCCCCAGTATGACAAGGATTCCGTCACCGGCTTTGTGGCGTTCCTCGCAAACGCCATTGATACGCCTGCGAAGAATGCTACGCTTAGCATGGAGAACAACGCCATTGTTTATGTGGACGAAGTCAACGGCCGGGGCGTGGACCAAACGGCCCTGGTGAACACGATCCTTGCTACCGACCCCACCTCCGGAACGGTTATCGACATTCCTATGACGGAGCTGACTGCCCCCATCACCAAGCAGATGCTGCAAGGGCAGTACACCATGCGGGGACCTGGCTTTAGCACCAGCTTCTCCGGCAGCACCAGCAATCGAAAGTACAACATTCGCTTCGGCGCAGAGAAGATCAACGGGACCGTCCTAAAACCCGGTGAGGTCTTTTCCGCCAACCAGACCCTGGGCAAGCGGACGAAGGCCAACGGCTGGAAGAGCGCCGGTGCCTATGAGGGCGGCGAAGTGGTCCAGCAGGCCGGCGGCGGCGTGTGCCAGCTGTCCTCCACCCTCTATAATGCGGTGCTTATGGCGGATTTGAAGATTGTGGAACGGCGCAACCACAGCATGCCCGTGCACTATGTAGACAAGGGCCGGGATGCAACCATCAACTCCGTCGGCAATGAGATTGACTTTAAGTTCGAGAACGATACGGACGGGGACATCATCATCATCGCCTTCACCAGCGGCAACACCTTGACCATGCAGATCTATGGTTTGCCCATGGACACAGAGGAGTATGATGAAATCCGCATTCGCACCAAGAGAACGGGTACCACCGCTATCGAGGACAAGATTACATATGATGATACCAAGCCTGTTACCTACCGGAAGGTGGATAAAAAGGGCAGCACCGGCTATACCTATCGAACCTATAAGGAGTTTTATAAGAACGGCAAGTTGGTGAACTCCATCGACCTGGGCGTTTCCACCTACAGGATGTTCCCCAACGAAGTGACGGAGGGAACCTTGGTTGTGGAGGAATCCACGCCTGCACCGGAGAACACGCCTGCCGTCACGCCGAAGCCAGAGAGCACGCCTGCCGTCACTCCCAAGCCGGAGAGCACCCCTGTCGCCGAGCCGGAGCAAAACACCCCTTCTGCCACCAAGACCCCCACGCAGGCACCGACGGAAAAAGCTCCTGAAAACGAACCGGAAAACAACGGATAAGCTACTGGCTGAAACTACGGTCTTCGACCGAGAAGCGAGCTTACCTACACCCATGTGTGACGGGCGTGACGGCCAATACATAAAACTAGTATAGGGCGTTTTTTAATTCTTAATCTAAAATAGTTTTAGGAAATGCCCGTCACGGCCGTCACACATCACAGACAGAAGGAAACAAAGGGGCCAGATAGCCCCTTTTGTTTTAGCCGTTTAGAAGGCAGCCGAAAAACGGCTTCCCCTGCCCCCATCTATGACAGTCATGACAGTCAATACTAAAAACTAGTATAGGGCGTTTTTAAAATATCTATCTAAAAAAAGTTTTGGAAATGACCGTCATGACTGTCATACATCACAGACAGAAGCAATCCAAGGCAGGGCTGCGAGGAAAG
The DNA here is from genome assembly GCA_017451295.1 of Clostridia bacterium. GTDB lineage: Bacteria > Bacillota > Clostridia > Christensenellales > CAG-138 > RUG472. The sequence goes on along the minus strand of JAFSPW010000033.1, from coordinate 49,805 downwards.
TCCACTATTTTGTCATCCATCCAGGCTGGCAGGACGTTCCTGGCAGCCTCCTTTTTACATTGTGAATTTCGTGCAACAGGAAATCGAATTCATCGACAAATGGATTGACATTTTTACAATGGAAAGCGTATGCTATCAGCAGAGATGTATGGCTGTATGTCAGCATACGGAAGGGAGGGTTTCATATGGATAGAATGAATATGGATAAGGCCTTGCAAATGGCCTGGCTTACCGTCTCGCAGAACATGAACACCTCTCGTCTGCTGATGATGCGTCGTGGCATAAGCGAGCAGACTCGTGTTCGCATGGCCCAGATTGACGAGATGATGCATGCCCTGCTGCATGTCAACGGGCTGGTGACGGATACCTATTCCGTGGGGTATCTGCGCCCTGCCAACGATATGACGGTGTGCCGCGTGGAGGTGCGCCCTGAGGCCATGCCGGAGGTGCTGATGCGGCTTTCTTCCATCAACGATATGCTGCTGTCGCTGATTGCCGGTCTATTGGCAGAGGAATCAGAGTAATACGAATCTCATAGAATCAAACAAGTAACGGAGGTGCCAAATGGCGGCGCTTTGTGCAAAGTGCAAAAAAAATCAAGCCGTGCTCTTTGTCTCCCGGATGGAAAACGGGGAGATGAAGAGTGAAGGCTATTGCTTAAAATGTGCCAAGGAGCTGGGCTTAAAGCCCATTGACGATGTGCTCAATAATCTGGGTCTTCGTGAGGAGGACCTGGACGCTATCTGCGAGCAAGCCAACGAGGTTCTGGGCGGAGAGCTGATGAATGTGGATGATGACACCAACAACATTGGCGAAACCGGCACAGACAGCATTCTTCGGCGGCTGTACGGGAATCTGTTTCCCGGTGCCGCGCGCAGAGATAACCGTGAACAGAAGGGGAACGGACAGGCTTCTGCCGGTCAAACCCGTCAGCAGCGGCGCTCGGCCGAGCGGCAGGAACCGGAAAAGAAGTATCTGAACGCTTTCTGCATCGACTTAACCGCCAAGGCCGCCTCTGGCAAGATGGACGGCCTTATCGGCCGTGAAACGGAGCTGCAGCGCACCATGCAGATTTTGAACCGGAGGCTAAAAAACAATCCTTGCCTGATTGGCGAACCCGGCGTGGGGAAAACCGCCATTGTAGAGGGCTTGGCGCAGCGGATTGTCCAAAAGAAAGCCCCTTATAAGCTCCTGGATAAAGAGATTTGGCAGCTGGATATGACTTCCCTCGTGGCCGGGACCCAGTACCGCGGCCAGATGGAAGGCCGGATGAAGGGCCTGTTAGACGAGATTAAGAGTCTTGGCAACATCATTCTGTTCATAGACGAGGTCCACTCCATCGTCGGCGCCGGAGATGCGGAAGGCGGCATGAACGCTGCCAACATCCTAAAGCCCGCCCTTTCCCGTGGGGACATTCAGGTTATCGGCGCCACTACCTTTACGGAGTATCGCAAGCATATTGAAAAGGACACGGCCTTGGAGCGTCGGTTCCAGCCGGTCACCGTGGAGGAACCCTCCATTGAGGACTCCATCGCCATCGTCTCGGGCGTGGCACACTATTATGAAGCATACCACTCCGTGGTCATTCCCAAGGCCATGGCCCGGCAGGCGGTGCTGTTGTCCGAGCGCTATATCACGGACAGGTTCCTCCCGGATAAAGCCATCGACCTGCTCGATGAAGCGGCGGCGGATTTGAATTTGAAGAGTCCTATCTGCCGGGAGATGGAAAGCATTCATCAAGAGATGAACGCTCTGAAGGCAGAGGCCTCCTCCCTGCTGATGGGCGAGGTTTCTCCCGAGACGGAGGAACGGCTGGCCGCTATCAAGGAGAGCACAGATGTGCTGGATGGCAGACTACAGGAGCTCACGGAGCAGGGCTTGCCCACCATGACGGTGGATTCTCTGGCGGGCATCATCGAGCTTTGGACAAAGATTCCCGCCGGGAAGATTCGGGAGCAGGAGTTTACGCGCTTAGCTGCCCTGTCCGACAGGCTCAAAGGCCGTATCGTGGGCCAGGACCAGGCGGTAGATGCGGTATGTGCCGCCATCAAGCGCCGTCGGGCCGGTATCTCCGATTCCCGTCGGCCCATCTCCTTCCTGTTCATCGGCCCCACCGGCGTAGGCAAGACGGAGCTCGTGAAGCAGCTTTCCCGGGAACTCTTTGACGGGCCGGAAGCGCTGGTTCGCCTCGATATGAGCGAGTTCATGGAAAAGCACGCCGTCTCCCGCATCATTGGCTCCCCTCCGGGGTATGTGGGCTATGATGAGGCCGGACAGCTGACGGAGACCGTGCGCCGCCGTCCCTACTGTGTCATTCTCTTTGATGAGATAGAGAAGGCCCATCCGGATGTGATGAACATCCTGTTGCAGATTCTGGACGACGGCCATATCACCGATGCCCATGGGCGCAAGGTGAATTTTGCCAACACCGTCCTCATCATGACCAGCAACGCCGGATCCGAGGAGAAGGGTTCCGGTACCGTGGGCTTTAGCAGAAGCAGCATGGAAAGCACCAAGGAAAAGGCTATGAACGCCCTGAAATCCTTCCTTCGTCCCGAGTTCTTGAACCGTTTGGACGACATCATCTGCTTCTCTCATCTTAGCCAAGAGAGCATGACCGGCATTGCCCACATTCTGCTTAAGGAGCTGAAAGCCTCCATGGCCAACAAGGGGCTTTCGCTCACCTGGTCCGATGCCGCTGCCAGGCATTTGGCCCTCTCCTCCTACTCCCAGGCCTTTGGAGCAAGAAACCTCAGGCGCTATATTGAAACTGAAGTGGAGGATAAAATTGTGGACTTGCTTATGAGCAGTCAAGGCCAAATCAGCCATATCTCTGTTGGCTGTCGAAACGATAAGCTGACGGTGCAGGGAAAATAGTCGAACCAAACAACAAGGAGCAGCACATTTGCGGCTGCTCCTTTCTGTTGTCGCTTAAAACAATGCTCGGGCAAAATCCTGGGCATCGAAGGGTTTTAAATCGTCTATCCCCTCCCCTACGCCCACAAAGCGGACGGGAACGTGCAACGTGTTGCAGATGTTCACCACCACGCCGCCCTTGGCCGTACCATCTAACTTTGTGAGGATGACACCGTTTAGATCGCTGGCTTCTCTAAAGGCAAGGGCCTGCGCGATGGCGTTTTGACCCGTCGTGGCATCCAGAACCAAGAGCACCTGGCAGGGCATGCCGGGCAATTCTCGGTCGATGACCTTGCGAATCTTAGTTAGCTCGTTCATCAGATTCTTTTTGTTGTGGAGCCGACCGGCCGTGTCCACAATCAGCAGATCACAGCCCTTGGCCTTATAGGAAGCGATGGCATCGAAGACCACCGCCGCCGGGTCGGAGCCCTCCTGATGGCGAACCATGGGCACCTGTGCTCGTTCCGCCCAGATACCCAACTGTTCCGCAGCGGCGGCACGGAAGGTGTCGGCAGCGGCCAGCATGGGCTTTCGTCCCCGACTCTTATACTCATGGGCAATCTTGCCAATGGAAGTGGTCTTCCCTACTCCGTTTACACCCACAATCAGTATAACACCGCTTTGGGTATCCAGCATAAAAGGTTCCTTGGGGGCGATTTGCTCTGCAATAAGCTGCACAAGGGCATCTTTAGCTTCGCTTCTGTTCTTGAGCTTTTGCTCCTTCACTCTGTCTTTCAGCTGTTCAACCAAGCCGGTGGAAGCCTCCACGCCCATGTCAGCCAAAATCAGGCTTTCTTCCAGCTCATCATAGAATTCATCGCTGATTCTGTCCTCGCCAAAGATGGAATCAAACCAAGTATCCCGGGTCTTTTTCAACCCTTCCTTCAGTTTAGAAAAGAAACTTGCCATTTAGGTTGCCTCCTCAAATTTAGCCGATACAATACTGCTGACGCCTTTTTCTTCCATTGCCACGCCGTACAGAGTGTTGCACACTTCCATGCTGCCCTTGCGATGGGTGATAAGAATGAACTGGGTCTGCTGACCATAGTCGCGAACAAACTCGGCAAAGCGGCTGACATTTGCTTCGTCCAAGCTGGTTTCAATCTCGTCCGGAAAGCAGAACACGGGGCTTTTCACGCGGAGCATGGCAAACAACAGGGCAATGGCTGTAAGCGCGCGTTCGCCGCCGGACATAAGGCTAAGCAGCTGCAGCTTTTTTCCGGGTGGTTGGGCGATGATGTCGATATCGCAGTTCAGCACATCCTTGGGATCCCCGAGTCGAAGCTCCGCCTGTCCTCCGCCAAAGAGGGCCACGAACACCTGCTTAAACTCAGTCTGCACCCTCTCAAACTCCGTGGCAAAGACCTTTTCCATGGTATGGGTCAGCTTATCAATCAACACGTGCAGGTCCTTGGCGGCCTTGTCCAAATCCTCATACTGGGTGTTCAGCGCCTCATAGCGGCTGCTGACGTGCTCATACTCCTCTATGGAATCCACATTCACGGAACCAAGGGAGCGAATGGTTTCCCGCAGTTTTGCGGCCCGTTGGCTGCTGGAGGTGATGGGAATCTCCTCCTTCAAGGCAAGGGCATTCTCATAGGTGAGACCATAGTTTTGCCAAATCTTATCCTGCTGCTGTTCCAGGGAGGTTTGCAGTTTTCCCAAGGCCATCTCCGTGCGTGTGCGCTGGTCAAACAAATCCCTGGACTGAGCTAAAAGCTCCTCCCGTCTGGTTCGACGAAGCCGCAATTCTTCGGATTGGGCAAGGCGCTGTTCCTCCAACTGCTTTTGCTCACTTTGCGCCTGCTCCAAAAGCTCCTTCCCTCCGGCAACGGATTGCAGAACGGCTTCTCTCTGCTTGTAAGCCAGCTCCAGCTGAGACTGTATGGACTCCATCTGCACCCTATCCGATGCAATCTTTTCATCGGCCCGATCCATCTGCTTTATTAGGTTCGCTTTTTCCGCTTCACGGGCATTGGCTTCCTTTTCAAGGGCGGTGAACCGAAGGCGAAGCTCCGTCAACGCCTCCGCCTGTTCATCCCGCCGATGCCGCAAGGCATACAGAGCCTTCGACTCCTCCACTACCTCCTGCCGGCTGATGGAATCTTGCGCCTCCATATCGGACTGCTCGTGGCTAAGCTGCTCCATGCGCTCACGAATGGAACGAAGGTTTTCCTCATCCAAAGCCCGCTGCTCCTCTATAGATTCACGGGCATTGATGGCCGTTTGAATGTCCCTGTCGATGATGGACAGGTGTTCATTGTGTTTTTCCAGTTCAATATCCTTATCATGCAGGGCCATGATAAGACCATCCACCTGAATGGCGGATTGAGCCACCTGCTGCTTTAGGAGGGTCGCATTCTCCTCCGACTCAGTGCGCTTTTGTTCCGAAAGCTTGTACTGCTCCTTTAGCTCGCTGATTTCCCGCTCTCTACCCAGCAACGAGAAGTTCTTCTTTTGGGTGCTGCCGCCGGTCATAGCGCCGCCGGGGGTAATCAAATCCCCTTTAAGGGTGACAATCTGGAAGGTGCCGCCGGAACGCACCTTTAAGTCCACGCCAACGGAAAGATTCTCCACAACCAGCGTGCGGCCTAAAAGGTACTCCACCGCCTTGTCGATGCCGGGTTCCCATTGAATCAATTCACAAGCAAGGCCCAGAACACCCCGCTCCTCCACGAAGTGGCGGTCCTTATCCTTGACGGTATTCTCGTTCAGCAAGTCCAGCGGCAGAATGGTGCAGCGGCCAAAGTCGTTCCGACGCAGGGTGTCGATGATGTATTTAGCATCCTGACCGGTTCTGCTCACCAGGTTCTGCTGAGCGCCTCCCAGGGCGGTTCCAACGGCAATCTCCAGCTCTTTAGGCACATGGATAAGCTCGGCAACCACGCCTAAGATACGCTTTTTAAGCTCGATATCCCTATCGGCCTGCTCCATAATCAGACGAACGCTGTTCTGGTACCCTTCCCTCTTTCGGGCCAGTTCCTCCAAAACATGCAGCCGGGAGGAGATGGTATTGGAACGCTGCTCGGCATCGTGCAAATCGTTCAGCGCTTTTTCCTGTTTTGAAATTAGGGCAGCGTTGTTTTCCCGGGCAAAGGCCAGCGTTTCCCTAAGGTTATCCCGCTGCGCCAGCAGCTCGTTATGAAGGGAAACGGCAGAGTCCTTTTCCGCCTGCAGCTGTTGAAGTCGGGCATCGCCTTCGTCGGCATCCCCTTTGGATGCCTCCATTCTTTCAATAACAGCCTGTTCCATGGCGGAAAGACGGGATATGCTGCTCTTCTTGTCGGAGAGGCGGTTAAGCTCCTCCATGATTCGATTCTTCTTTTCTTCAAGAGCGGCTTCCGCGGTTTGGCAGGTCTGGTTTAATTGACAGAGAGCCTGGTTCGCTTCTTCAATCTGAACCTCCAGGGTTCCTTTCTCCTCCGTGGAAAAGAGAGACAGGCGCTGTAAAGCGGCTTGGAGCTCTTTTATCTCCGCTTGTCTATCCTCCGTTTCCTTGCAAAGCCGTTCATGCTCGGTATGTAACGATTCCTGACGGGCCAAGAGAACCTTTTCCTCCCCTTGATGGCCTTCCACCTGGGACAGCAAATCCAGCAGGCGGTTTTGCCCCTGGGTCATCTTCTCATCCAGCAGACGAACTTCATCTTCCAACGCCCTTCCCGCCTCTTGAATCACCCGGTCTTCCGCGGCGGTCTGGTCAATTTTTTCTTGAATGGCATTGAGTGCGCTCTTTAAGTCGGAAATCTTAACCTGATCCTTCTCCATCTCGTGAAGGAACAGGTTCACTTCCAGGGTTTTGAGCTCCTCTTTGGTCTGTTGATACACCAAGGCTTTATCCCTTTGCTGATGCAAGGGACCTAAGCGGCCGTGAAGCTCATGCAGAATATCGGCAATGCGCTCCATATTGTCCTCTGTGCTTTCCAGCTTGCGTTCCGCTTCGGTGCGGCGAACACGATAGCGCATAACGCCCGCCGCTTCCTCTAAAGCCGTTCGGCGGTCCGAGGATTTGTTGGATAGGATTTCATCCACCTTGCCCTGAGAGATGATGGAATAGCCGTCCTTGCCGATGCCTGTATCCCGAAACAGCTCCAAAACATCCTTTAAACGGCAGGCTTTTCCGTTGATGGCATATTCGCTGTCCCCGTTGCGATAGACACGCCTCGTGACGGCCACTTCCGAAAACTCCACCGGAAGGGTTTTGTCGCTGTTGTCGAAGGTGAGGACAACCTCTGCCATGCCAAGGGGACGACGCTTTTGGGTGCCGTTAAAGATGACATCCTCCATTTTGCTCCCCCGCAGGGCACGGGCGCTCTGTTCGCCCAAAACCCAGCGAATGGCATCGGAAATGTTGCTCTTGCCGCTGCCGTTGGGACCGATAACGGCGGTGATACCGTTGCCGAATTGAAGTTCTGTTTTTTTTGCAAAGGATTTGAATCCCTGCATTTCCAGCTTTGTTAATCGCATGCTTTCAAATAAGCCTCGATGGCCATCTTGGCCGCCGCCTGACCGGCAGCCTGCTTGGATTGTCCGGAGCCGATGCCCCATTGGATATCGTCCACCATGACACGCATGGTGAAGGTTTTGCTGTGATCCGGTCCATCCTCGGACACGAGCTCATAACGAATGGTTTTTCCGGTATGGTCAGCGTGCACCAGCTCTTGAAAGGCGGTTTTGCTGTCTTTCGTGGATACTTGCGCCGCTTCCGCTTCCTTTGTAAGCACCAGGGTATCCACGAGTCGTTGCGCCTGCTCTAAACCGCCATCCAAATATACGGCTGCAAGAGTGGCTTCAAAAGCATCGCACAGCAAGGAATCCTTGTCCCTGCCGCCGGATTGCTCCTCCCCGCGGCCTAAGAGCAGATAGTCGCCCAGCTGAATGCTCCTTGCCGCATGGGCCAATGCCCCTTCGCAGACCAGCTTCGCCCGAAGCCTCGTCAAGGCCCCCTCTCTCATATCGGGATGTGCATCATACAGCCGCATGGAGACCAGGTACTCTAAGACGGCATCGCCCAGGTACTCCAGGCGCTCGTTGTCCTCCCCCATGCGGTGCTGTTCAACCGCCCAGGAAGAGTGAGTTAAGGCACGACGAAGCAGGCTTTCGTCCCTAAACGAATAACCAAGCTTATCCATAAACCCATCCAAACGCTGCATGATACGCTCCTATAAAAAGACCCGCAACCCAATGGTGCGGGCAGACACATGTATGAATACAGAGATTATTTAGAAAGATAGCCAACCACGTCGCCAACGGTTTTGATGTTGGGCAGGACCTCATCGGGAATCTCCACATCAAACTCCTGCTCCATATCCATCACCAGCTCTACGATATCCAGAGAATCGGCATGCAAATCGTCGATAAGGTTGCTGGAAGGGGTGATGGTGTTCGGATCGATGTCCAGCTGCTTGGCAATGATAGAACGTACCTTTTCAAAATCCATATGAAAAACCTCCATGAAAATGCAAAAAATAACTAAAAATCCTTGCTAATTGTAAAGCAGTCACACAAATATGTCAACTGTTTTTTCCGATAACTTCTATACTTCTTCCGCTTGAACGGCAGATGCAATCTTATCGGTAACGCCGAATCTAACCAAGCGGTCCGCTTGCAAAATGGCATTGTAAAAGGCTTTGGCGTTGGAACTGCCGTGCGCTTTAATCACACCCCCGTTGACACCCAGCAAGGGCGCACCGCCCACTTCGGTATAATCCATCTTCTTTTTCAACGCCGTAAAGGCGGGTTTTGCGATGGCGGCACCAATGGTGCCTCGAAGGGACCCCATAAGCTCCGTTTTGAGCATGGCGGTGACCGCTTTGGCCGTTCCCTCGGTGCTCTTTAAGAGGACATTGCCGGCAAAGCCATCGGTGACCACCACATCAAAATCACCGCTCATCAGCTCCCGCGCTTCGCAGTTGCCCACAAAGTGAATGCCCGCCAGGTTTTGCAGCAAGGGATAGGTCTCTTTGGAAAGCTCGTTCCCCTTCTCCGCTTCCTCTCCGTTGTTCAAAAGGCCCACAGCCGGTTCCCTGATTCCCTCGACCAGTTCCATATAGGCGCTGCCCATTTGGGCAAACTGGGTAAGGTACAGGGGCTTGCAATCCACATTGGCACCGGCATCAATGATCATGGTATGACTGCCCTGCAGGTTTGGAATCAAGGGAGCCAACGCCGGGCGCTGCACGCCCTTGATGCGGCGAATCACCAACGTCCCGCAGGAGAGGACCGCACCGGTGCTGCCGGCGCTGATAAAGCAATCCGCCTCCCCATCCGCCACGGCCTTGGCGGCCATGACCATGGAGGAGTTTTTCTTGCGCCGCACGGCTACGGCTGGTGCTTCGTCGCAGCCGATGACCTCCTCACAGTGGCAAATAGACAGTCTGTCGGCAGGATAAGTCTTTCCATCCAGACAGGCTTTTATCCTGTCTTCCTGGCCATACAGGCAGATGCTGACATCTGTATCCAGTTTATCTAAGGCCAGCAAAGCCCCTTCTACTACTGCTTGCGGGGCGTGATCGCCACCCATGGCATCCAAAGCAAGTTTCATGTATGCTCTCCCTGTTTTTCTTTAGGAGTAGTATACACATGTTTTTGACGAAATGCAACTTTTTCAGCGCTTCTGCATCTTTTGTGCACCCGGCAGCAAGCCTTTTATCATGGCACCTGCGGCACCGGAAGCAACGCTAATCAGAAAATCGCCGCACAGGGCCCAGCTAATCAAAGGTTCCCCTAAGAAAACACAGAGCAGCAGCACCATACAGCAGTCAAACAAGCCTCCGGCAATAGCGCCCTTCAAGCCCTGCTTCTCCTCCCCGGCCTTGACGGCAAACCAACCGGCCACGCAAGGGCAAAGCACCTTTAGCACACCGTTAACGATGGCCACCCAGTTTTCATTCCCCATGCCTCTGTACAGCACCAGCGAAAGAAGCAGCAGCCCCGCTAAAGCTGCGCCACAGCCCCATAGTGCTCCCGTTATTAGCCTCATGGAGAATAGACCCTTTCCCCGCCTTGTCCGTTTTTTCATATTGGACCTCCCATATGTGATACAGCATCCTATTCAGGGAAGTCCAGAAAAATGAAAAAGCCGACCCCGCAGGATCGGCAATCTCAAAATAGTTTTATTCCACCACGGACTCGTTCATGGTGTTCTCCGCACCCTTCTCCTCGATCTGGGAGATGGCGCCGCGGGCGAAGACCAGACGAATTTTATCGGGGCCGGACTGAAGCACCACGAAATCTTCCTTGACGGAAGTGATGGTGCCATAGATACCGCCGATGGTACGAACTCTGTCGCCGGGCTTCAGGGAGGCGAGCATCTCCTTCACCTTCTTATCCCGCTTACGCTGGGGGATAATCATGAAGGCAAGCAAAGCCACCATCAAAAGAATCAGGGGCAAGGTGGACATAAGGGCACCGGCAGAACCTTCGGAAACGGCAGCCGCCATGGGGGGAAGCACAAAACCAAACATGTACATCAGTTCCTTTCTGAATTTCAAGTTTGATTTTACGACATTATGCAGCCTTCGTCAAGAGATAAAAGCTCCCCTTGCCCAATTCGGCAGGGGGAGCTTGGTTTATTTTAGCAGGGGACTGTGTTGGATGGATTTTATGGCCCGTTTGCCGTCGCGCTTCATGCGGCGCCACACATCCGGATACAGAGCGTTTACCGCCGTGACCGCCACGGCCATGCCGCCTACCATGCCTAAACCGATATCCAGGGATTTCATTCTGTAATACCGCCTTTCCTATGGGATGGAAGAAGCTGTTTTCTTCTTCAAAGCATAGTATCGCTAAATAGCGCGTCGGTCATACAGGCAATAATGCCCTTCACCCCCGAAGGCGAGCAATGATATCGGGGAGAATGGCAATCACTTTGTTCACCTCATCCTCCGTAGTGTATCGGCTCATGGAGAGGCGAAGCGGTGCCTTGTGGGCAGAATTAAGTAAACCCATGGCAGAAAGCACATGGCTGGGTTGATGGGAACCGGCGGTGCAGGCAGAACCTGCAGAGGCGGCAATTCCGTTCATATCGAGCATCGCCAACAGCTCGTCTGTGGAGACACCGTCGAATAAGAAGCTGACGGTGCCGGGCAAGCGCTCTGTGGGATGGCCCGTCAAGCGGCTGTTGGGGACATTGGATAAAACAGCCTGAACAAGTTTGCTTTGAAAGGACTGCAAGCGTGCATGTACAGCAGGATACTCCTCCATAGCCTCTGCCAATGCCTCTGCCATGCCGACGATACCGGGAACATTCTGTGTTCCGGCCCGCAGATGATGCTCCTGCTCGCCGCCGGTAATCAGGGGGTGAACGGCTGTATCGGATTGAATGTACACCGCCCCCACGCCTCTTGGACCATGGAATTTATGAGCGGAAAGGGAAAGCAAACCTAACTTGCTCTCTTTGACGTCCACAGGGATATGGCCTACCGCCTGAACTCCATCGGAATGGAAAATGCTGCCATTTTCTTTGCAAATGGTACCAATTTCGTCAACAGGTTCCAGGGTGCCAACTTCGTTGTTGGCGGTCATGATGCTCACCAGAACCGTATCGGGGCGAAGGGCCTCTTTTAAGGAGGAAACGGAGACCTGACCATATTCGTCTACAGGCAGTATGGTAAGCTCAATTTGACCCCGTTGCATCATGTCCTGCAGAGTGCCAAGAACCGATGGATGCTCCACAGCCGAGGTGATGACATGACGGCCCTTTTTCCCATTAGCCTCAATACTGCCGCGAAGCAGCAGATTGTTGCCCTCGCTGCCGCCGGAGGTGAAGAAGATTTCCTGCGGCTTGGCTCCCAGTATACCGGCAATTTTCCCCCTGGCTGCTTCCATAGCTTTTCGGCTTTCCCGGGCATAGCTATGCAGGGAGGAGGGATTCCCCTGCTCCCCCTCCCAAAAAGGCAGCATAGCCGCCAAAGCTTGCCGGGAAAGGCGAGCCGTGGCAGCGTTGTCTAAATATATCCGTTCCAATTACAGGGCCTTGTCCAGCATCTGCATTAGAGCCGCCTTGGGCCGGGCACCGATGGCCTTGTCCACCACCTGACCGCCCTTGAAGACAAGCAGAGTGGGGATGTTCATGACCCGATACCGCTCGGCCAGTTCCGGCTGTTCATCCACGTCCACCTTCAGCACCATGGCTTTACCGGCATAGTCATTGGCCAGCTCCTCCACAATGGGGGCAACCATGCGGCAGGGACCGCACCAGGTGGCCCAGAAGTCCACCAGCACAGGAGTGTCGCCGTTGATGATGGCATCAAAGGCTTGTTCGGAACCGATGTGAATCACGTTTTCGTTTGCCATAAGTAGTCTCCTTTTTGTTATTTAGTCTTGCAAATCTTTGAAAGAGATATGCAGCTCGTCCAGCTGCTTTTGTTCCACAGGATAGGGTGCACCGGTCAAAGGATCGGAAGCGTTCTGCACCTTGGGGAAGGCGATGACATCGCGAATGCTGGTGGCGCCGCAGATGAGCATAGCCAACCGATCCAAGCCATAGACTAAGCCGCCGTGAGGAGGCGTGCCATACTTAAAGGCGTTGAGCAGGAACCCAAAGCGCTGCTGTGCCGCCTCCTCCGTAAAGCCGAGAGCCTTGAACATGCGCTGCTGCAGCTGGGCGGAATGGATGCGGATGCTGCCGCCGCCAATCTCGTTGCCGTTGAGCACGATATCATAGGCCTTGGCACGCACGGCGCCGGGGTTGGACTCGATGAGATCCAAATCCTCGTCCATGGGGCTGGTAAAGGGATGATGCATGGCCATGAACCGTCCCTCCTCCTCGCTCCATTCGAACTGGGGGAATTCCACCACCCACAACAGGGCATAGGTATTTTCGGGAATCAAGTTCAGCTTGTTGGCTACCTTCAAGCGCAAAGCGCCCAGAGAGGCCCATACCACCTTGTTTTCGTCCGCCACGATGAACAGCAAGTCTCCCTGCTCAAAGTTCGTGCGCGCTTTGATGGCCGCCACTTCCTCCTCGGAGAGGAACTTGAGGATGGGGCTCTGGATGCCCTCGTCCTTATAGTTCATCCAGGCCAGGCCATGGGCCCGGTAGGTCTTCACAAACTCACCCTCCGCATCTATCTCCTTGCGGGAATAGTGCTTGGAGCCGCCCTTTACGTTGATGCAGCGAACGGAACCGCCGGCGGCAACGGCGTTTTTGAATACGGAGAAGCCGCTGTCCTTCACGATATCTGTGATATCCTGCAGCTCCATGCCAAAGCGGGTATCCGGCTTATCGGAGCCATAGCGGTTCATGGCATCAATCCACTTGATACGGGGCAAGGGATTGGGAATATCCACATTCAGGCACTCCTTGAACACTCGGCGCAGGAAGCCCTCGTTCATGGCCATGACATCGTCCTCCTCTACGAAGGACATCTCCAGGTCAATCTGCGTGAAGTCCGGCTGACGGTCGGCACGCAAATCCTCGTCCCTGAAGCAGCGGGCAATCTGCATATAACGGTCAAAGCCGGACACCATGAGCATCTGCTTAAACAGTTGGGGACTCTGGGGTAAGGCATAGAAGCTGCCGGGATGGACACGGGAGGGCACCAGATAATCCCGGGCGCCTTCGGGCGTGCTGCCGGTAAGGACCGGGGTTTCAATCTCCACAAAGCCGTTCTCGGCAAAATATTCCCGGGCGACGTGGGCAATCTTATGCCGCATCATCAGGTTCTGCTGCATGGTGGGACGGCGCAAATCCAAATAGCGATACTTGAGCCGCAGCAGCTCACCGGCGTTGGTGTCGTCGCTGACCTCAAAGGGAGGCGTGTCGCTGACGGAAAGGATTTTGAACTCCTTCACCTTCACTTCCACTTCCCCGGTCTTCATCTTGGGGTTGACCATATTGCCGGTTCTTGCTTCCAGGGTGCCACGAACGGCCAACACGTATTCGGAACGGATGGTGGATGCCCGGTCGTAATCCTCTTTACTTAAGGTACTGCTGTCAAACACCACCTGCATCAAGCCCGAACGGTCCCTAAGCTGGATGAAAATCAGGGCACCCAAATCACGGCGCACGTTGCACCAACCCATGAGGGTGACTTCCTGACCCACTTCATTCTTGGATAAATCTGCACAGTAGCAGCTGCGTTTCCAGCCTTGCAGCAATTCACTCATTGCCTTTGCCTCCTATCAAATTGATAATCCCTTCTACGGAAAGAGCGGTAGATTCCTGCTCTCCCGTTTCCATGTTCTTGACGTTTCCAATACCGGTTGTCAATTCGTTTTCGCCTATAATTAAGACGAATCTGGCCTTGCTCTTGCCGGCATATTTCATATTGGCCTTCACGCTGCGACCTACATGATCTGTATCGGCGCTATAGCCCGCATCCCGAAGTGCCTTCGTCAGCTGAAATGCTTTGTTCTTCCCGGCATCGTCCATGCCAAAGATAAGCATATCCATGGCGGGCGGCTCGGGAATGGACTTCCCCGTTTGATCTAAATACAGTAAGAGCCGTTCAATGCCCAATCCAAAGCCCACGGCAGGAACCTCCGGTCCTCCAATCTGCTTCACCAGACCATCATACCGACCGCCGCCGCACAAGGTGCCCTGGGCACCAGCCGCATCATAGACGATTTCAAACACGGTACGGGTGTAGTAGTCAAGCCCCCTAACCAGCATGGGGTCCATTTCAAAGGGAATGCCAACGGCGGAAAGATAGCCCTGCACCTCGTGCATGTGGGCTTTGCACTCGTTGCACACATAGTCCATAGTGTGAGGCGCCATAGCGGTTATCTTCTTGCAGCTTTCCACCTTGCAATCCAGGACCCGAAGGGGGTTCTTCTCCAAGCGGATTCGACAATCCTCACAAAGCTCATCCCTATACTGCTCCAGATAGGCTTTAAGGGCCGTCTGGTAGTTACTGCGGCACTTGGGACAGCCGATGGAGTTTAGTTTCACCGTAAGGTCCGTGGCACCAAGAGAAGTAAAGATATCATAGGCCAGGGAGATAACCTCCGCATCGGCGCTGGGCTGGGGCGCGCCAAAGAGCTCCACCCCGAACTGGTGGTGCTCCCGAAGCCGTCCGGCCTGGGGGCGTTCATACCGAAATACGGGGCAGTTCAAGTAGTAGGTTTTCAGCGGCATGGTTTCGGAAAACAGACCGTGCTCCACAAACATCCGCACCGTGCCGGCGGTACCCTCGGGCTTCAGGGTGATGCTGCGACCGCCCTTATCCTGGAAGGTGTACATCTCCTTTTGCACCACATCCGTGGTATCGCCCACAGAGCGTAAAAACAGCTCCGTATGCTCGATAACCGGGGTTCTGGCCTCCAGGAAGCCATATTTTGCCGTGGTGCGACGAATCAGATTCTCCACATATTGCCAGCGGTAGCTTTCCGCCGGAGTGACGTCTCTTGTGCCTTTAGGGGCCTGATAGGCCATAACTTTACCTCCTATAAAAAAACGGCTCCGCTTCATCCAAGGGACGGATTACCGCGGTGCCACCCTTATTAAGCCGACAGTTGCTGTCATGCTTCACTTTCGGTTCGCAACAT
Source organism: Clostridia bacterium (assembly GCA_017451295.1). Classification (GTDB taxonomy): domain Bacteria; phylum Bacillota; class Clostridia; order Christensenellales; family CAG-138; genus RUG472. Next base: position 34,400 of record JAFSPW010000033.1, on the reverse strand, counting down.
GAACCACTCGGCGAGCCATTTCCTGCCCGCGGCTTCCGGATGTCTTGGCTTTTTCAGTTGCCTACCCGGCTTGCACCGCTCCGGATTCGCTGTATGGACTGAAAAAGCACATTTCCGTTCAACGCCTTTTGCTGTAGTATACCTGGCTTTTTTCCCCTTGTCAATCGCAAAAGAGCTTTCTTTTCTCAGCAAACAGCCGTTCCTGCTTCTGATACCAGGTGGGCACATCCTTGGGGGCCGGAAGCCGTTCCACCCGCTGCCCAAAGCCATACACCCGCTTGGTCATGGCCCCGGCACCGTGAGATAAAACGCTAAGGGTCTCCTCCATCATGTCGATATTATAAACACATTCGGTTCCCGGCAAGGCATAGCCCACATTCTCCAGGTTCCCCTGCATATACTTTTGCCGGTACATATAGTAGGGCCGCATGCCTAAAGCCCGGGTCGTTTCTGCACCCAGGCGGACCATCTGCTCCACAGCCTCTGCAGAAGGCAAGGGATATTCCTCCAATCGAGCTTTTAAGCGAGAGGAATGCTTGATAGCAAGGGTATGAACGGTGATGTTTTCCGGCTTCATGGCGCAGACCAATTCTAAGCTTCTATTGAAATCCGAAACATCCTCCCCCGGCAACCCGGCAATCAGGTCCATGTTGATGCAGTCAAACCCCTCCTCCCGGGCCATGGCAAAGCAGTCTTCGATATCCTCAGCCCGATGGAAGCGTCCGATAATCTGCAAGGTTCTATCATTCATGGACTGGGGGTTGATGCTGATGCGGGTGACGCCGTTATCCTTGAGAATTCTCAGCTTCTCGCGGGTGATGGTATCCGGCCGCCCGGCTTCCACCGTAAACTCACGGCCATTAGGAGCATAGGCATTCTGCAGAGCTTCAAGGACACGCAATAAATCCTTTTCTGGAAGTACCGTTGGTGTGCCGCCTCCGAAATAGAAGGTATGCAACGAATAGCCCAATTCCCATAGCAGCTTTGCCCCTTGCTGTATGTCATTGATAAGGTGATCGGCATAGTCAGAAAGAACGCACTCCCCCTTGGCAACCTCCACCCCGAAAGAGCAATACAGGCACCGGCTGCGGCAGTAGGGAATGTGCAGATACACGCTGGCGCTCCTCTGCCCCACCTCCTGGATATACGGCTGCTGAATAGAGCAAATCTCCTCCACTAAGGCTTGCTTTTGCTCAGAGACGGTAAATAACTCACGAAAGGACCGCTTTGCCTCCTGTTCCCCTTGCCGCTGGCAGATTTCCCGAAACAGCTTGGTGGGGCGGATACCGGTCAAAGAACCCCAGGGCGTGGCCACCGGATAGAGCTTTTGCATGACCTGATAGACGCACAGCTTCAAGGACCGCTTCTGCTGGCGCTTTACGTCTAAGGCATCGAAGCCCGGGGCGACGGGGACAATCTGTTCTATCTTTGATGGCATGGCCAAACATTTGGCCTCATCCTTACACAGCAAAACAAACAGCCTTAGGTCCGCTTCGGGAGCATAGGGCTGGATGTCCACCTGGCCAAGAAACAGGCGAATCTCCTCGGCTATGTCATTTTTGAATGCGACTGCATTGGTTATTAGTTGAACCATGGATGCTTCCTATATATGTTCATTGGATTAAACTCTTGCTCGTGATGGATGGTGGTGGGTTCCTCGTGGCCGGGATACACGGCGTATCCATCCAAAGCATACAGTTTATCAAAAAGAGAATGGAGGAGCGTTTGTAAATCGCCGCCCAAATCCGTTCGCCCAACGCTCTCAAAGAACAGGGTGTCCCCGGTAAAAACGGTCTTCTCCTCATGCACGGCATAGGATACGCCGCCGGGAGTATGGCCGGGAGTCTCCAGAACAGCGAAACGAACGCCGCCGGCTTCGATGATGTCTCCATCCGCCACCAGCACATCCGCCTTGCAGGGCTTCATGCCCAGGCTCATGGCATTCATCACCTGTCCCCTGCCCTCCAGCATGGGAGCATCTTTTGGATGAACATAGATTTTTGCACCCGTAGCTTGCCGCAAATCCGCCGCTCCCCACATGTGGTCAAAATGACCGTGGGTCAGTAGGATATGGGTGCAGGTAAGCTGCCGCCGGGAGAGTTCATCCAGAATCAACCCGGCCTCTCCCGGGTCAATGACAGCGCAGGCGGAACTGCCCTTTGCCCAGACGATATAGGCGTTTGCTTGAATCGGGCCGCAGGGAAGGGTTACGATTTCCATGAATCAGAATTCCTTTCGGCTGCTGAGCAGAATGGTAAAGGGACCGTCATTGATGAGCGTCACCTTCATATCTGCCATGAAAGTGCCGCTTTGAACCGGCACCCCGGCCGAGGCCATATAGGCCTTTGTCAGCTCAAACAAGGGCTTTGCTTTTTCCGGCCGCTCGGCTTCTATATAGCTGGGGCGGCGGCCGTGGCGAGCATCGCCGGCAAGGGTGAACTGACTGACAGCCAGTATGCTGCCGCCCGTCTCGCCAACGCTTCTGTTGGGCACGGCGTTTTCATCGTCGAAGATGCGAAGGCCAAGGCATTTATCGGCAATATACTTGGCGTCCTTCTCTGTGTCGCCCACCTCTACACTGATAAGGACCAGCATACCCTTTTCGATGGCCGCTGTCAGTTCCCCATCAATGGTAACGGAGGCGCTAAGTACCCGTTGTACAACAGCACGCATACCCTACCTCCCCGTAACCCGACGAACTTCGATGACGGACTTTAGCTTTCGCAGGTTAGCCATGATGTGGTCCAGCTGCTCCGCATCGGAAACAACGAAGGTGATGAGCATGGTAGCCATACCGTCGGAACTGGTCTGGGCCTTCATGTCGGAGATGTATATGTTCATCGTCGTCAGCAAGCGGCTGATTTCCAGCAAGGAGCCGGTTCTGTCCACCACATGGATAAAGACCGTGGCCGAAAACTCCTCCTTGGCGCTCATGGCCCATTCCACCGGCAGGAGCCGGTCCGGTTCCTGAGACAGTCTGCCAACATTTCGGCAATCCGCACGATGGATGGAAACGCCTCTGCCCCGGGTCACATAGCCCACAATCTTGTCTCCGGGCAAGGGGTTGCAGCAGCTGCTAAAGTGTACAGCCATGCCCGGATCCCCGGCCACAATAACACCGCTGGTGCTATGGATGGGCTTATGGGCGGGACGGGTCGGTTCCGCAGGCGCTGCGGCAGCGGTTTGCAGGCGTTCCTGCATCTGTTCCAGCTTGTCCGCTTTTCGCTTGGCCTCAACCAATTTATGAAGAACCTGCCCGGAGGAAACGCCGCCATAGCCGATGGCGGAATACAGCTCCTCCAAAGAGGGAAGAGTCAAACGCTTGAGTATGTCGTTATAGAATTCGGGCTTTAGGAGTGTGGCTAAATCCAGCGCCTGGCGCTTGGCGGAATCCTCCAGCATCTCCCGGCCTTTTTGGATATTCTCCTCCCGGTTTTCCTTTTTGAACCATTGCTTGATGCGGTTCTTGGCGGATTGGGTTTTGACGATGTTCAGCCAGTCACGACTGGGTCCCGGCTGGGAGTTGGAGGTGATAATCTCCACCACATCGTTGGTTTTTAGCTTATAGTCCAAGCGGACCATATTCCCGTTGACCCGTGCGTGCTGGGTGTGATGCCCCACATTCGTGTGGATGCGATAAGCAAAATCCAGCGGCGTACTGCCGATGGGCAAGTCAATAATCTCACCCTTGGGGGTAAGCACATATACATATTCGCCCAGGTAATCCTTCACCACATTTTCCGCAAATTCGGAATTGTTTTCGGAGGATTCCTTGGCTTCCACCACCTGCCTGAGCCAGGCGGTGCGCTTATCCATCTCCGTTTGGACGGTGCGGCCTTCCTTATACATCCAGTGGGCAGCCACGCCGTATTCCGCTGTCTCATGCATCTCGTGGGTGCGAATCTGCACCTCAAAGGGGATGCCGTTCTTATTCATCAGGGTGGTGTGCAGCGAACGGTACAGGTTGGGCTTGGGCATAGCCACATAGTCCTTGAACCTGCCGGGCAAAGGCTTCCACTCCGCATGGATGATGCCCAGAGCCGCATAGCAGTCGTTCACCGTGTTCACAATGACCCGAATGGCAATAAGGTCGTAGATTTCACCGATGGACACATTGTTGCGCTGCATCTTGCGATAGGTGGAATACAGATGCTTGGGACGGCCGGAAAGCTCCGCTTCGATGCCGTTAATTTTCATCAGCTCCCGCATCCGCTCCATAGCGGTGCCCAGGAGTTTGAGTCGCTCCTCCTGCTGCCGTGAGACGAGGCTGCGAATGCGCTCGTACTCCTCAGGTAACAGGTATTTGAAGGACAAGTCCTCTAGCTCGCTGCGTAGAATGCCGATGCCGAACCGATGAGCTAAGGGCGTATAGACTTCCAAGGTTTCCTTGGCTTTGCGAATCTGCTTTTCCCGGGTGCAGTATTCCAGGGTGTGCATGTTGTGCAGCCGGTCAGCGAGCTTAATAATCACGACCCGCACATCGTCTGCAATAGCCAGAAACAGCTTAGCAAGGTTCTCATTATGGGCTTGCTTTTTGGTAACGTATTCCTTTTCCCCGGAACGGGTGAGCTTGGATACTCCGTCCACTAAGTGGGCAACTTCCGGGGAGAACCGCTTGCTGATTACCTCCACCGTAACCCCTTCCACATCTTCCACAGTATCGTGGAGCACGCCGGCGATGACGGTTGCAGAATCCATGCCCATGTCCAAAAGATACTCCGCCACGGCAATGGGGTGGATGATATAGGGTTCTCCAGATTCCCGCTTTTGTCCCGCATGGGCAGCGGTAGCAAAGGCCACGGCATCCTCCATGACCTTTCCGGTTTCGGGGCCAAACTTGGCCTTGAATTTTTGCAGCAGTTCTTCCTTTGCCATTGCGTTTGTATAAAAGGGGACCAACGAAATCGCTGATCCCTTATGCCTTATGTTTGATTTGAATTAGTATTGCAGGATGGTACCTACTTCGTAGTCCTTCAGAGTCTCCCGGCCGGGAAGGTCAGAAAGTTCGATTGCAAAGCAGCAGGCCGCAACCTTGGCTCCGGCTTTTTCGCACAGCTTAGCGCAGGCAAGAGCCGTTCCGCCGGTTGCCAGCAAATCGTCCACTACCGCCACTCGCTGACCGGGCTTCACGGCGTCGATATGCATCTGCAGTTCATCCGTGCCGTATTCGAGGTCATACTCATAGCTAACGGTGGTATAGGGGAGCTTGCCGGGCTTGCGGGCAAGAATCATCCCAACATTCAGGGCATAGGCCACGGAAGCGCTGAAAATAAAGCCTCTTGCTTCCGGGGCGATAATCAAATCAATCTGCTTATCTTGCAGATAGTCAGCCATCTTGTTTACCATCTCCCGAAAAGCATCCTTATCCCCGAGCAGCGGGGTAATGTCTCTGAACAAAATGCCGGGCTTGGGAAAATCCGGTATCGAACGCACATACTCCTTTAGATCCATTGCTATCCTCCTAAACGGCCCTTAGCTTAAGGCCAAATATAGTATGCTCTGAGCGCAGCTTTTCTTCTGGCAGCCAATGACGGGCTTGAGCTCCGGCGCCGGTTCAAAGAACCCAAGTTCCTGAAACACCAGCGCCGCCGCTGCATCCTCCACCGATTCAGGCAGCTTGCCCTCCTTCGCCCAGCGAAGAAATCGAACGTACACAGGCCGCAGCCCATCCTCTGAAAGACGGACGGGAAAGTATGGCAGCAGGTCATTCACGGCTTGCCGCAGTGCGACCCCGTCGCCATCCTGCACTGCATGCAAAAAATTACTTCTTATTATAGAATATTCCGGCTGGTATTTCAAGTCCTTTACGGAAGAAAGATGCTGACAAATCAGCTCGCAAGAGGCCAAATTACGGAATAAATCCATCTTTAGGGTGCATACTGCCTGGGATAAATCCGTGTGCAGCCATCGGGTATACTCCCGTCCCTGCCCAAAAGCGACGAGGCGGCGACGAGTGCCGTTCATGGATAGGTATGCACAAAGGTGCCGTTGTCCCTGTCCGAGGTAATACACCTGGCTAAGATGTCCCATGATGCGAAAGACCGGCTCCGGGTTCCCCTGCCCAAAGGGCGCCAGCAGCCGCAAGGATTGGCAGGCTTCCGCTGAACACTCCTCCACGCTGGCAGTATCCTCATACATAATGCGTTTATGGGGCAGTCCCTGGGGATGCAGCTGAAGAAAGGCTTGCTGCACACAGAGCACAAAGGCATCCATTCTGTCCGACAGCACTGTCATCCCCGCCGCCCCTGCATGGCCGCCGAAGCGAACCATGGTATCCTTTGCCTCCAGGAGCAGCGCAAACAAGTCCACCTCCGGGATGCTTCGTGCTGAACCGGAATAGACACCCGAATGAACTTGTGTCAGCAGAATGGCAGGCTTATAGAACAGCTCCGTCAGCCTCGCGGCGACGATGCCTACCACGCCCACATTCCAATCCTCTCCCTGCAGAATCAAAACGGGATTCTCTCCCCCATCGGGCGCCATAGCCAGGCACTCGCTCAGAATGCGATTCTCCTCATTCCGGCGCGCATCGTTGTGCTGGCATAGTTTTTGAGCAAGTATTTCCGCTCTATCCTTATCGTCAGTTATCAGCAGCTCGAAGGCATCGGTTGCCTCCGCCATGCGACCGGCTGCATTCAACCGGGGTGCAATTATGAAGCCAAGGGCGGTTTCATCAATATCTCCTGCCCCTGCTATGGATAAAAGCGCCTGTAACCCGGTCTGCTCTTTAACGGTCAATAAGCCTTGCGCCACAATGGCCCGGTTGCATTTGGTCAGTGATACAACATCAGCTACCGTAGCAGCGGCTGCTAAGGAGAGATACTCTTTGCCGTCGCTATTCTCCAATGTGCTGGCCAGCAGCCAGGCCACGCCTGCGCCGCACATATCCCCCACCCGCTCCCGAAAGTCACCCGCAGAGACGGATAGTATGGCATCGGCATGGGGCAGCTCTGAACCGTGTCGATGGTGATCGGTGATAATTAGCCCCATTCCAAGGCTTTTAATCAAAGCTGCTTCCGACACGGCAGATATGCCGTTATCCACGGTGACAATCAAATCCACAGCTCTTTCATGGAGGGTGTGAATGGCAGCTTCATTCATGCCGTAGCCTTCCCCATGACGAGAGGGAATGTAGCAGCCTACCCTTGCGCCCAGCTTTTGCAGGCAGCGATACAGGATAGCGGAAGCACAGACACCATCCGCATCATAGTCACCATAGATGCAGATGGATTTATCCTCAGCAATGGCTTTTTTTATAATGGCAGCCGCTTCCTGGGTCCCGGGCATATCCATCCAAGTGGGCAGCGGGCAGTCCTCAGGGTGAAGAAATTGGTTTATCTGTTTATCTGTTTCATAGCCGCGGCGCAGAAGGGTGCGGGCCGCCAAGGGGTGAACGTTGAACCTATCACAAATCGCATTCACCCGAGAAGGGTCGTATATAAAATCGTTGCTTCGCAGTATTTCCATGGGTTCCATTGTAAACGAAAAGGGCTTTCCCTGCAAGAGAGAAAGCCCAAAGGAAAGTCGGTATTCTAAAGTTAGCGAGTCAACTCATCGGTATCCAAGGCAATGGCCATTTCCTCGTCCGTGGGAATGACGAATACCTTCACCTTGCTGTCAGGCTTGCTGAGGCAGACTTCCTGGCCACGGGGGCAGGTCATGTTGTAGTCAAAGTCCACATCCAGTCCCAGATACTCCATGTTCTTGAGCACGGACTCACGAACATTCCGGTCGTTTTCGCCCACGCCGGCGGTAAACACGATGCAGTCAACACCGCCCATGGCGGCAGCATAGGCACCGATGTACTTCTTTACGCCGTAGCAGAACATATCCAGCGCCAGCTTGGCTCTTTCGTTCCCGGCTTCGGAAGCGGCGGTCAGGTCCCTAAAGTCGGAGGACACGCCGGAGATGCCCAGCATACCGCTCTTCTTGTTCATCAGGGTATCCATCTCCTGGGCGGTCAGATTCATACGCTTCATAAGGAAGGGGATGATAGCCGGATCAATACTGCCGCAACGAGTACCCATGGGCAAACCTTCCAAAGGGGTAAGGCCCATGGAGGTATCCACGCAGCGGCCGGCTACGGAGCAAGACACGGAGGAACCGTTGCCCAAATGGCAGGTGATGACTCGGGCCTTGGGATTATCTAAGAGTTTCAGAGCACGGCCAGTCACATACTTATGGGAGGTACCATGGAAGCCATAGCGCCGGACCTCATAGGTTTCGTAGGCATCATAGGGCAGCGCATACATAAAGTGGGAGGGTTCCATGCCCTGGCCCCAGGCGGTGTCGAACACAGCCACCATGGGCACACCGGGCATAGCGGCCTGACAGCCCCGAATGCCCATCAAGTTAGCAGTGTTGTGCAGAGGGCCCAGAGGGATGCAGTCTTCAATGGCCTGCAGGACCACATCGTTGATGACGATGGAATCGGAGAACTTGCTGCCGCCATGTAGCACCCGATGGCCCACAGCCGCAATCTCGGCCATGTCGTGAATAACACCCACCTTACTGTCGGTGAGAATCTCCAGCACCATCTTAATGGCCACCTCATGTGTAGGCATATCCCGCTGAATCTGGACCTTTTCCCCGTCCGTGGGAGAATAGGTCAACATGCTGCCGGCGATGCCGATGCGCTCGCAGAGGCCCTTGGCGATGACCTTGCGGCTGTCGATATCAATGAGCTGATACTTGAGGGAGGAACTGCCGGCATTGATAACCAGAATGTTTTTCATGCTTGACTCCTTTCGCTTATGCCTGCTTCATACCCTGGGCCTGAACGGCTGTGATGGCTACCAGAGAGACGATGTCCTCCACGGAGCAGCCCCGGGACAGGTCGTTGATGGGGGCGGCAAAGCCCTGGCACACGGGGCCGATAGCCTCCGCATTCCCCAGGCGCTGGACCAGCTTATAGCCGATGTTGCCTGCCTGCAAGTCGGGGAAGATAAGAATGTTGGCCTTGCCGGCAACGGGGCTGCCGGGGGACTTTAGCTGCCCAACCTTTTCCACCAGGGCGGCATCCGCCTGAAGCTCCCCATCCACCATGAGCTCGGGATTGAGCTCCTTCACCTTGGCGGTGGCGGCGGCGACTTTATCTACATTCTCATGCTTGGCAGAACCTTTGGTGGAGAAACTGAGCATGGCCACCCGTGGCTCCTTGAAGTCGCAAAGGACCTTGGCGGAATCGGCGGTGCAAAGGGCGATTTCGGCAAGCTGGTCCGCATCGGGATTGATGTTCACGGCACAATCCCCAAAGAGCAGGGTGCCGTCCTCCCCATATGACTTGTCCTGAACGGACATGATGAAAAAGCTGGAAACGGTCTTGATGCCCGGGCGCATCTTGACGATTTGCAGACCCGGCCGCAGGGTGTTGCCGGTGGTGTTGATGGCGCCGGAGACGAAGCCGTCTCCCTTCTTGTCCTTCACCATCATGGCGGCAAAGAACAGAGGATCCTTCATGGTGGCGGCAGCCTTTTCGGGGGTAACGCCCTTGGCCTTACGCATCTCATAGAATCGGTTCACATACTCTTCATACAGCGGATGAGTTTCAGGATCGATTAAGCCGATGCCGGTTAAATCCACATTATATTTATCCGCAACGGCACGAATCTCTTCTTCCTTGCCAAACAGAGTCACATCAGCGATACCCTGGTCGCGAATGATGGCGGCGGCCTGAACCGTCCGTTCCTCCGTGCCCTCGGGAAGCAGAATGTACTGTTTATTTGCCTTTGCCTTTGCTTTGATGCTTTCAATCAATGATGACATGCAATGGAACCCTCCTAACAAATTTATAAATTGATTCTACCATAAACGGAAGAATAATGGTATACTTATTTTCAAAAGAAAAACGACCTTCCTTTCTGTGTCGAAAAAAGGAGCCTCAACATGCGTATCGTTGGCGTCATTGCTGAATATAATCCCCTGCACAATGGGCACATCTACCATCTGGAACAAGCCAAGCGCAAAACCGGCGCCGCCTACTGTGTGGTGGTCATGTCCGGGAACTTTGTACAGCGGGGGGAACCTGCCTGTACGGACAAGTTTACCCGTGCCCAATGGGCGCTGGAAGCGGGGGCAGATTTGGTGGTGGAGCTGCCAACAGTCTTTGCCCTCTCCCCCGCCGAACGGTTTGCCGAGGGGGGCGTGCGACTGCTCAAGAATATGGGGCTTATCACGGACTTAGCCTTTGGAGCCGAGCAGGGGGATATTGGAAAGCTCAGTCAGCTGGCAGAGTTTTTGGCTGAGGAGCCGCCGGAATTCAAGCGCTATCTTCAATACCACCTAAGGGAGGGAGACAGCTACCCCAAGGCCCGATTTGAAGCCCTGCGGGATATGGGAGCAGACGGGGATGTGCTTTCGGATTTGGTAAAACCCAACAACATTTTAGCGGTGGAGTACCTTCGTTCCTTAAAGAAGCTGGCACCCCATATCCAGCCCGTGCCGGTGGAACGGGTTGGCGGCGGCTATAACGACGACTATTTAACGGGGGAATACTCCTCTGCTACCGCCATACGCAATGCCATTCTGGAGGGCAACCATCAGGTCCTATCCGCCATGCCCCTGTTTGTTTCGGGAGCCATGCAGTTTGACCCTCAGTTCCCCCTCACTGCCAACGATATCGGGCCCATGCTGCTGTACGCCTTTCGCAACATGTCCGCCGAAACCATCCGCAAGCTCCCCGATGTGAAGGAGGGTTTAGAGAACAGCCTGCTTAGAGCCGCCGCCTCCTGCCCGGATGCCGAATCCTTCTTTGAGGCGGTTAAAACCAAGCGGTATACCATGGCCCGAGTGAAGCGAATCGCCATGAACGGCCTTTTGGGCATCAGCAACGACCTGGTTCAGGATATGTATGCCTCTGATGACAACCTGTATATTCGGGTGCTTGGCCTTCGGCGAGACGCCCGCGCCCTGCTTTCCGCCATGTCGAGCATCAGCAAAACGCCCATCATCATGCGCCATTCGGATCTGCTAAAATGCACCCCTGCAGCCCAGGCTTCCCTAAATGTGGATGCATTGTCTACGGATGTGCTCTCCTATGCCCTGAAAAAACCGCTTCACCGTGACAGCGAAGCGGCCATTATCCTATAGTGCCTCTGTAAGATCTTCTATGCCAAGGAGCTCTTTAATGCGGGGCAGGGCCTCTGTGGCCGTTTGCCGCCCCGCTTCGAGGCTTTCTTCATATGAAGCGGTGCTCAACAGCCCCTTGACAAAGGAGGCATCCGGGCGAATCACCACATCTCCCTTGTCGGCCTGCCGCTGAGTCATGGCGCCCTGCATGATGTCGGAAGCGCGGCGCAGTACGTCGATGGGGGAAAAGTGCTGCGGGTCGAATTGATTCCGCTTTATGCCTAAATCCGAAGTGATGACTATGTCCGCCCCCTTTTCCCGAAGGACGGAAACGGGCAGTTCGGAAAGGACCCCTCCGTCAACATAATAATGGCCGTCAATCTCCGCCGGGATGAAGACCCCCGGCACTGCGATGCTCGCCCGAACCATACGATGGAGGCTTCCCTTTTCAAACACCTGCAGCTGCCCGGTCAATAAGTCCGTTGCCACGCAGTAAAAAGGAATCTTTGTCTCCTCGGCAGTCAGATTGTGGGTTAAAATCTTGGTTAACTCCTCTATCTTATCCCCGTTCAGAATGCCTCCGTGGGTGGGCATGCTCATATCCACGGTGGTCCTATAATCCAGAGTTCCCAAATACTTTCCCAATAGATATAGGTTGGTTCCTGCCGCATAGACCGCCCCAAAGGCAGCGCCCACGCTGCAGCCGCAAATCATATCGGGAACAATATGGTTTTCTTCTAGTACCTGCATTACCCCAATGTGGGCAAAGCCCCTTGCGCCGCCTGAGCCTAAACAGAGCCCGATTCGTTTTCCGTTAATCAAGAATGAATACACGACCTTTCCAATACAGTAGAGCATGAAACATAAGCTGCCCTATGCCATCCTGCTGTTTTTTATCCTGCTGCTCCTCTTCCCTGCCGCCGCAACAGCCGGTGCCAAGGAGGGACTAAACATCTGGCAGGAGCGACTGCTCCCGACGTTGCTCCCCTGTTTTATCAGCTTGAAACTGTGCCAAAGCCTGGGTATACTATCCAACAAAAACCCAAAGGGAAAGCTGCCGATACTATGCCTTTTTTCCCTGGCAGCAGGAGCCCCCAACGGGGCCAAACAACTGCAGCTCTTAGTGGAAGACGGCGCCATAGAGGCAACCCAAGCGCAAAGGCTTTTGCCCTATATTAACCAGGTTAGCCCAGCATTTTTGTTCTCTATCATAGCATTGCTAACCCCGGAACACAAGAGAATTCTTTTGCCTTTTTCCATGAGTTTTTACTTGGTGAGCGCAGCTTGTCTTAGCTGTTTTTTGATAATCAACAAAGGCAAAGCCGTTGTCGGCCGCCAATCTGTCCCTCTCCCTTTTGCAAAGGCTTTCTCTCTTGCCATTGAAAACAGCATGCTGGATATATTGCGTGTGTGCGGTTGTGTAGTCTTTGCCTCCTCCCTTCTTGGGGTGCTTCGGAGTTTTCCGCTGCTGACACCCTTGTATCCCATTATTGCACCTTTCATGGAAGTCAGTACTGGCGCCATGGCTCTATCGAGCCTTGCTGTGCCCCTAAGAGTAAAGGTCAGCCTTTTATGCGGCGCAGCCGCCTTTGGGGGCATGACTGTGGCATTGCAAACGGTATGCGTGTTCCCCTCTGTGCGATTGGGTAATTATATAGTGAAAAAGCTGCTGTTGGCGTGCCTTGTGTTTCTGGTGTGCTATATTGTGTTTCCTCTGTTTCCCATTCCCGCCGCCGTCTTTACATCTGGGCAAGAGATGATGAGAAGAACACTCACCGCAGGTGGACTGCTGCTGAGTTTTGCCGTTTCTCTTATCTATGTCTTCCTGCTTTCCATCATGGCAAAAGGTGTTAAAAGATAAGGGAATTTCGGATTGTCTTTTGGAACAAAACCATGTATACTGTGTAAAATTATGTAAGGAGCTCAACATGGCATACTATTTTCAGGAACCCTCCCGAACCTTCTCCGAGTACCTGCTGGTCCCCGGCTATTCCTCTGCACAATGCACCCCACAGAATGTGTCCTTGGTTACCCCGTTGTGCAAGTACAAAATCGGTGAAACGCCGGCTCTTTCCATGAACATCCCCCTGGTGTCCGCCGTGATGCAGTCCGTTTCCGGAGAGCGCATGGGCATTGCCCTTGCCCGGGAAGGCGGCGTTTCCTTTATTTTCGTTTCGCAGAGTATCGAAAGCCAGGCCGCCATGGTTCGAGCGGTAAAAAAGTATAAGTCCGGCTTTGTCCGCAGCGACACCAATGTGACCCCCGATTCCACCCTGGCGGATGTGCTTCGGCTGAAGGAGGCTTCCGGCCACTCCACCTTAGCCGTCACCCACGACGGCACCCCCGACGGCCAGCTGCTGGGGATGGTGACCAGCCGGGACTACCGGGTCAGCCGCATGAGTTTAGATACTCCCGTAAAGGAGTTTATGACCCCCTTCTCCTCCCTGGTGTATGCCTATGAGGGAATCAGTTTGAAAGAGGCGAATGATATCATTTGGGAGCACAAGCTAAACGCCCTGCCCATTATAACCAAGGATGGGCGCATGTCCAGCTTCGTGTTCCGCAAGGATTATGACGAACACAAGGAAAACCCCCTGGAGCTTTTGGACAGCCACAAGCGGTATGTGGTTGGCGCCGGTGTAAACACCCGGGACTATGAGCAGCGCATTCCGGCTCTCATTGAAGCCGGTGCAGATGTTCTTTGCATCGACTCCTCTGAGGGCTTTACCGAGTGGCAAAAGCGGACCATCGACTTTGTTCGCAAGAACTACGGCGATTCGGTGAAAATCGGTGCCGGCAATGTTGTAGACGCAGAAGGCTTCCGCTTCCTTGCCGAAGCCGGAGCTGACTTTGTTAAGGTGGGCATCGGCGGCGGCAGCATCTGCATCACCCGAGAGACCAAAGGAATCGGCCGGGGACAAGCCACCGCCGTGCAGGATGTGGCAGCTGCCCGGGATCAGTATCTGAAGGAAACCGGCATCTATGTGCCCATCTGTGCTGACGGCGGCATCGTTCAAGATTATCATATCACCCTGGCGCTTGCCATGGGTGCTGATTTCTGTATGCTTGGCCGTTACTTTGCGCGGTGCGATGAAAGCCCCACCAGCAAGGTCCTTATCAATGGCAGCTATATGAAGGAGTATTGGGGTGAAGGCAGCGCCCGTGCCCGTAACTGGCAGCGGTACGATAACGGCGGTGAAAAGAAGCTCACCTTTGAAGAGGGCGTGGATTCCTATGTGCCCTATGCCGGCTCCCTGCACACCAATGTGGAACAGACCCTGCATAAGGTGCGCTCGACCATGTGCAACTGCGGCGCCATCTCCATTGATGAGCTTCGGGACAAGGCAAGGCTCACCCTGGTCTCCCCCGCCTCCATGGTGGAAGGCGGCGCTCACGACGTGCTGCAGAAGGACAGCCGCTTCTTCGCCAACTAAGGCAAAAGCATTTTTTGAAAAAAAGTTTGGTTTATTTCAATTTACCTCTTTACTTTAGTGTAGTAGTGTGCTAATATGCTAAAGCATAAAACAACGGAGGTTACTGTAATGAAATCCAACTTTTCTCGGTTCGCCGCTGTACTGCTGGCTGCCATGCTGCTGTTCACCGCATTTGTCGGCTGTTCTAAGGAGAATAAGACGGCGGAGGATATCCAGGAAGTCTTCACTTTGAAACTGGGCTTCGATGCCGAATTTCCCCCTTACGGTTATCGGGATGAGAACGGCGACTATGTGGGTTTCGATATCGACATGGCCAAGGCCCTTTGCTCCCGCCTGGGATGGAATATCGAACTAATTCCCATAGACTGGGACAGCAAGGACTTTGAGCTGGAATCCGGTTCCATCGACTGCATCTGGAACGGCTTCACCATGAACGGCCGGGAGGATCAGTACACCTGGACTGACGCCTATATGGATAATTCTCAGGTGTTTATTACCCGTGCGGCAGACGGCATCACGGACTTTGCCGGTCTTGCCGGTAAGGTGGTGTCCGCCCAGAAGGAAAGCGCTGCCGAGACCGCATTAAAGGAGGAGGAGAACGCCGACCTGCTCTCTTCTTTCGCTTCGTTGGAGCTGTGCGCCAACTACAACACCGCCTTTATGGAGCTGGAATCCGGGGCCATTGATGCCATCGCCATGGACATTGGCGTGGCTAAGTTCCAAATGAAAGGCCGCAGCGATGCCTTCGCCATCCTGGAGCAGCCCCTGCAGGCAGAGCAGTATGGCATCGGCTTCAAGCTGGGCAACACGGAATTGAGGGACAAGGTCCAGGCGGAGCTGATGAACATGGTCAGCGACGGCACCTTTGCCCAAATCTCCAACAACTGGTTTGGCTACGACGTGTGCATCCTGGGGAAATAAATGAGCTTTCTGCAAATCACAAGCCAGCTTTGGGAGGGTATGGCCACATCCATGCTATTGTTCTGCCTGACCCTCCTGGGGGCAATCCCCCTGGCATTGCCTTTGGCCTTTGGAGAGATGAGCCGGTTTCGGCCCATCTCCCTTCTGTGCCAGGGGTATATCTCCATCATGCGCGGCACACCCTTGATGCTGCAGCTGCTGGTGGTCTACTTTGCCCCCTGGTATGTCTTTCATATTCCCCTCACCGGGTATCGGTTTACGGCGGTAGTCATTGCTTTTGTGCTAAACTATGCCGCTTACTTTGCAGAGATCTATCGAGCGGGCATAGAAAGCATTCCCAAGACCCAGTACGAAGCTGCCGAGGTTCTGGGCTACAGCAAGGGGCAAACCTTTTTTGGGATTATCCTTCCCCAAACGGTCAAGCGGATTCTGCCCCCCATGACCAACGAGATTATCACCCTGGTGAAGGACACCTCCCTGGCTTTTGCCATTGGGGTGATGGAGATGTTCACTATGGCTAAGCAGATTGCCGCCGCACAAAAGAGCATGGTTCCCTTTGCCGCTGCCGCATTATTCTATTATGTGTTTAACCTCATTGTGGCCAGGCTCTCCGCCCTGGCGGAAAAGAAGTTGAGTTATTATCGCTGATGAACGTTCTTACAATCAACAACCTGAAAAAGAATTTTGAGGGACGGCCTATCCTAAAAGGCGTGTCCCTTTCCATCCGGGAAGGGGAGACTGTGGCTATTCTCGGCCCCTCCGGCTCTGGAAAAAGTACGCTGATTCGCTGTGCAGGGCTGCTGGAAAGAATGGACGAGGGCAGCATGATTTGCCTTGACAAAAAGGTGGCCTGGATGGAAAATGGTCAATGTGTGTATGCCGGCCCAAAGGAGCTGAAACAAGTTCGCAGCAACATGGGCTTTGTGTTTCAGAGCTTCAACCTGTTCCCCCACTTCAGCGCCCTGAAGAATGTAACCGATGCGCAGATTCATGTAAAAAAGCGCACGGCAAAGGAAGCCGAGGAACGAGCCCGGGCACTGCTCAAGAAAATGGATCTATCCCACCGGGCAGATGCCTATCCGTATCAGCTCTCCGGAGGCGAGCAGCAGCGTTTGTCCATCGCGCGGGCGCTGGCTATGGACCCCAAGGTTTTGTTCTTTGATGAGCCTACCTCCGCCCTGGACCCCTTACTGACCGGGAGCGTACTCCAGGTGATTCGAACCTTAGCGGAGGAAGGCATGACCATGGCTGTTGTGACCCACGAAATCAACTTTGCCCGATCCGTGGCGGACAGAATCGTGTTTATACTCAACGGCGTGGTGGAGGAAGAAGGTCCCGCATCCATTTTGGACAACCCCTCCTCCCCTGCCCTTAAAGAGTTTCTTTCCGGCATAACAAAATGAAATGGAGAGAGAATAATGACGAACAACAGCAAGATGAATCAAACAGAAACAGACTTCCTGTTCCAGGGTATCCTTGCCTTATCTAATCTGGAAGAGTGCTATAGCTTTTTTGAAGACCTATGCACCATACAGGAGCTAAAGGCCATGTCCCAACGGTTCACGGTTGCAAAGCTCTTGCGGCAAGGCATCACCTATACGGAGGTGGCAAAGATGACCGGTGCCTCCACCGCCACCATTTCACGGGTGAATAAAAGCCTCGCCTACGGTGCGGGAGGCTATGGGGACATACTGGATAGAATAGAGAAATGACAAAAGCGGTGCTCTCCTGCAGGAAAGCACCGCTACTTAAATTGGAATCAATCCAAATTGGCGACTTCGCAAATCAGTTCCACGCACTTATCGATGCCCAGGGTGGAGCTGTTCAGAGACAAGCCATAGTTCCTGGCATCGCCCCAGTTTCTGTCCGTAAAGTGCTTATAGTTTACTGCCCGCTTGGTATCCTTCTCCTTCAAGCGCTCGGCAGGCTTCTTTTCGCTTTCCCCATAGAGGCGAACGATGCGTTCCTCCTTGAAGGCTTCGTCTGCATGGATAAACACATGAAGGGCGTCCTCACGGTCCTTTAGAATATAGTCGGCACAGCGACCAACGATGACACAGGGACCTTTGTCCGCCACCTCTAAAATCACCTTGCGCTGGACCACATACAGGAAGTCATAGATGCTCATACCGCCCATGGTGCCCCGGGAACCAGTATAGGATGAGAGCAGAGAGAGCAGGGTTTTGCCGGGGGAATACTCGCCGTACTCCTCCACATAGTTGGGATCAAAACCGGTTTTCTCCGCCACCGTCTTGATAAGCTCCTTGTCATAATAGGGATAACCCAGCTTTTCGGCCACCAGATGCCCAATGGTACGACCGCCGCTGCCAAACTCACGGCTAATGGTGATAATCGTCTTTTTCATGACAATGCCTCCCTTCAAAAGCCTGTTTTCAAGCAATGGAATCGCTTCTTACATATAGTATACTTTTTTCAGGGCTGAATCGTCAAGAGGCGAAAAAAAGAACGGTGTCATACCGTTCTATTCTGGTTATAAAAGGCCTCGGTGCAAAGAAAGCGTGTCTGCATCATTGGCCGCAAAAGGCCCAGTGATTGAGCGATCATCTGGAAGAGGCAATCCACATCCTTCCGTGCACCGATGCCATATCCACCCTCGCCCACGGGCGTTGATGGCTGTTTCGTATCCTGCCCAGACTCACCAGACTCATCCGGCAGGCGTGGGTGTATTGTATCAAAATACCTTGCCTTGTCAATGCACGATTCGGAGGAGTTTTGCAATTACATGGGGAATTATACGGTTCGTCGCTTTAGGAAAGGCAGCGAATGGTCCTTTCCTTAAACGCCTTCCCATCTATACGCTGAATCACCGTGCCGTTTTTCGGGCGATGGAGGTGGTCGATATAGTCATAGATTACCATCCCCGTGGTGTATTTCCCCGCCGTCTCCACGCAAAGATAGGTTTCCTGCTTCTCCTGGACGATTTGAGGCCACAGCACCACCGCCATAGCAGCCGGGTCCGCAAGGCACAGGCCGTTTAAACCCAAACGCTTGCCGTACTCAATCAGCACCAAATTGCAGTCAACGGCAAAAGCGCCCGTCGGGGAAGCAGCAGCGAGTCTGTCCCTGTCCTCCTGGGCAAAAAGGCTGTCCCCCGTGCAGATTTCAAAGGGCGCCAGTATGACGGGAACACCGGCATGAAACACAGCTTCAGCGGCTTCCGGGTCAATGATGATGTTAAACTCCGCCACGGGGCTCCAGTTGCCGGGCATCCTAAGAGCGCCGCCCATAATGGTGATGGATTTAAATAGCTTGAAACCTTCCGGGTCCATAAAGGCAGCGGCGGCAACATTAGTTAAGGGTCCCAAAGTGACCAGCTCCACCTCTCCCGGATTCTCCCTGGCGCAGCGAAGCATGGCCTCCATAGCATTTTGGCCCTTCGCCTGAAGCTTCGCATCCGGATACCCCCTATCGGAAAGCCCGTCCACCCCATGGCAAACCACTGCAAAATCTGTGCTGCGATATAGGGGTTTTGAGGCACCGGCATAGACCGGCGGCGCATAGGTTCCCGCCCGCTCCACGCTGATGAGGGCATTCTTCACGGCTTGCTCGAGGCTAACATTCCCCATGACCACGCTGATGCCCAGAACCTGTACGCTTGGTTCCCGAAGGGCCATCAGCAAAGCCACGGCATCGTCAGAGGCGGTATCGGTGTCAATCCATAGTTTACGCATGAGAATCCTCCTTGCACATACTATACTCTTTCCATTCTTTCTGCAGCTTAAAGGTGGAATAGCAAACAAAGGCGGCAGACATCAAGGGGAACCAGCCATTGAGAAAGCCGCTAATGATAACGCCTATGATTAAATCCCCTAAGGCATAAACGGCAAGAGCAATGGCAAACGCGCGGCTTTGGGAGAACTGCACACCTGCCCCTAAGAGGGCGACGATGGAAGCATCCACCAATAAGAAGGAATTGTGCGAAAGCACCGCCATCAACAGCATATAGCCGCCGCAAACATAGCAGATAATAGCAGAGCCCTTGATCTGTTTTCGTAAGCTCTCATTCTGCGGCAAATGATAGAACTCTTTCTTGGTCCTTGCCCGGTCCATAAGAAAAACCTTTCTCTAAATATTGGTATGAAAATATAGTATCCCAATTCCAATTCGCTGTCAATTATGGAGAAATGTTGCCAAAAGATAATATACCTTTGAAATAATAGTTACCTGTGGTAGAATGAAACAAAGAATCTAAAGGAGCAGTCATGCGTTACTTTCTCATTGCCCTTGCCATGCTGGCCATTTGTCTGCTGGCAGCCAGCCTGTATGCCTTTTTGCGTGGCTCCACTCGCAGGGACCGCAGCGAACTCTTTCGCAGCAGCTCTGTTGCTCCCTCCGGCCGTCGGGTGTTTCGCCAGCGAATGGAAGCTGGCATGCAATGGTATGAATCCCAGATTATACGGGAGCTGGAAATAATCAGCAAGGATGGCTTAAAGCTAAAGGCAGAGCTGATAGAAGCGCCAAATCCGAAGGGCCTTGTGGTGGCTGCTCATGGCTTTCGTTCCTGGCCGTCCCGGGAATGGGGTCCCATTGCCAAGTATTTATATGAGCAAGGGTATACGGTGCTCTATCCCTATATGCGTGCCCACAGAAAGAGTGAGGGAAAGTATATCACCTTTGGCGTGAAGGAGCGATATGATATTGCCGCCTGGGCATGGGAACTAAGCCGCCTGCACCCGGATTTGCCTTTATTCCTGTATGGACAAAGCATGGGCGGTGCTTCGGTCATCTTTGCTTCCGGCCTTGATTTGCCGAAGAATACCAAGGGCATCATTGCGGATTCCGCCTACTATTCCCCCATCGACGTGGTGGGAACTGCGCTCAAAACCGCCTACAAGGTCCCAACCTTCCCCATGATGCAGCTGATGAACATCTGGGCCATGGTCCTGGCCGGCTACAGCTATTTCAGGGTTACCAGCCGTCAGGCTCTGGATAAAACGAATTTGCCGTTCCTGTTCATTCACGGCACCGGGGATAATCTGGTTCCCTATCAGATGGGCAAACGGAACTATGACGAATGCCACACAGACAAGCAAATGTTCACCGTAGAGGGTGCAGCTCACTGTGCCAGCTTTTATGCCGCCACGGAGGAATACCTTTCCCGTCTGGAAGGTTTTTTAAAAAAGTATGGCAATGGGCCTTGCAATACGGATAACAATACAGTAAAATGAGCCGAAACGTTAAAGAGCTAAAGGAGAAATCAACATGGAACAACTAATCGGAGCATGCCTGGTCGGTCAGTCCGGTGGCCCCACTTCCGTTATCAACGCCAGCGCCTATGGCGTGATTCGCACCGCTTTGGATAACCCCAACATCACCCGGGTGTTAGGCGCCGCTCACGGCGTCAAGGGCATTCTGGAAGACAAACTGTATGATATGGACCTGGAGGACGAAAAGGAACTTTCCTATCTGCTGAACACCCCCTCCTCCGCCCTGGGTTCCTGCCGCTACAAGCTGAAGGACAGCGCCGTGGACGATACGGACTACCGCCGCTTGCTGGAGGTCTTCAAAAAGCATAACATCCGCTACTTCTTCTATATCGGCGGCAACGACTCCATGGATACCTGCAATAAAATCAGCAAATTCATGCAGGCAGCCAACTATCCCTGCCGGGTCATGGGCGTGCCCAAGACCATCGATAACGACCTGTTTGGCACCGACCATTGCCCCGGCTTTGCCTCTGCCGCCAAGTACGTTATCACCAGCTGCATGGAGCTTCGTCAGGATTCCACCGTATATGATTACCCCACCGTCTGCATCGTGGAGATTATGGGCCGTCATGCCGGTTGGCTGGCTGCTTCCTCTGCCGTGGCTACGGCCATGGGTTCCGGTCCGGACTTAGTCTACCTGCCGGAGCGGGATTTTGACATGGATAGCTTCCTTTCCGATGTGAAGCGGGTTATGGACGAGAAAAACGGGGAATGCATGATTGCCGTCTCCGAAGGCATACATGACAAGGACGGCGTGTTTATCGCCGAATATGGCGCTGCTGAGGCCGCTTTGGATAGCTTCGGTCACAAGCAGCTGGGCGGTGTTGCCTCCACCCTGGTGAGCTTCATCAAGGAAAAGCTGGGCGTTTCCAAGATTCGCGGCATCGAGCTGTCCCTGCTGCAGCGCTGCGCCGCTCACTGCGCCTCTGCCACGGACATCAACGAGTCCTTCGCCGCCGGTCGTGCCGCTGTCAACGCCGCCGTTGCCGGGGAAACCGACAAGATGATGACCTTCCGCCGCACCACCGATGAAAAC
Source organism: Clostridia bacterium (assembly GCA_017451295.1). Taxonomy (GTDB): domain Bacteria; phylum Bacillota; class Clostridia; order Christensenellales; family CAG-138; genus RUG472. The sequence goes on along the minus strand of JAFSPW010000033.1, from coordinate 12,714 downwards.
GGCAACTATCGCTGCGATGTGGTCCCCGAGAACCTGTCTCTGGCAGCTAACACCGAGAAGAAGGTGCCGCAGGAATGGATTAACGCCGAAGGCAATGGCGTAACCCAGCAGTTCGTTGATTACATTCTGCCCCTGATTCAGGGCACGCCTGAAATCCCCATGGAGAATGGCCTGCCCCGGTATGCCAGGCTGAAGAAAGTTCTGGCCGACTAATCGAACCAACCATCCACAGGGGTTCCCTTTCGGGACCCCTGTTTTTGTATGGTCTGAAAGCTAAAGCGAAGGACACCAACGAACAGGCATACCGAGCCCATCATCCTCCAATACATAGCCCGCCGTAAAAAAAGAGAGAGCACCAGGAGCACTATCCCGGAAACAAAAAAGCGATTGATGGGAATTTCCTTTGCCGCTTGTCTGAAACTATACCTATTCTTCTTGACCCCTTTCTCGATTCTTTTCTCTATTTCCTCCATCGACGGCTTTTCTTCCGGCACGAAGGCATGGAACACCATGCTGTGTCCCCAAGCGTTGGCTATACTCGTTTTATCCTTATCTTCGTTGCCAAAAGAGTGGATTTCAACCCCTTGATTCAGTCGTAAACAAAGGCCGATAAGCTCCTCGTTTTCCGGGGTTGGATAGGCAAGATACATGTTTGGCTGTCTCAATTCTTCTGCCTTTTGCCGCATCCATGATTCTCTTTGCAGGGTTTGAGCCGTTTTTTCGAATAACCTTTTTTCAAACCAACTCCATCGAGCTTTCTCTATGCCGGCAACAATCAAAAATCCTACCATGCCGATAAGGTATGGCCAAGGGCTTTTCATGCCAAGTATAAACAAAGCGGCAGCAATCAAGCAGCACAGAAAGAGATTGTCAACCGTGCGGGCAAAAAGGCTTCTTCCACCAAAGCACTGTTTTTGATAGTATCGTTTTGTGTTTGCATCCATTTTCACAAATGGAGTATTGCCAATCCACAAACCCATATACTATACTTACAACATGAAGATTGGAATACTTGGCGGGAGTTTTCACCCCATCCATAACGGACATTTAGATATGGCCCGCAGCGCACGAGATGCCATGACATTGGACAAAGTCATCTTTATGCCGGACAGGATTCCGCCCCATAAGGCGCTTTCTGCCGGGGCATCCAGTGAGGATCGGCTGCATATGGTTCGCCTTGCCTGCCAGGAGGAACCGGGCTTTATAGTCTCCGATTGGGAACTAAGCCAAACCGGCATCAGCTACACGGCTTTCACCCTGCAGCATTTTGCCCAGGAGTGTCCAAACGACGAGCTGTATTTCATCATGGGCAGCGATATGCTGCGTTCTCTACCCACCTGGTATCACCCGGAGATTGTGTGCAAGCTCGCCCATTTGCTCTGCATCTGCCGTGCCGGTCAAAGCGGCGGTGAGAAGGAGGCAGCAGCCGTTGTTGAACAGCAGTTTGGGGCGAAGGTGACCCTTCTGCCTCCGGTGCTGGAGCTATCCTCCACGGAGATTCGGAATCGTGTTGCCGCCTGCAAACCTATCTCCGGCCTGGTTCCAGAGTCCGTGGAGCGATATATCTATAGCCATGCCTTATATGCTGACGAGCCTTTTCCTGCCCTGACGAAGGCCATGGCAGAGACCCTGAAGCCGAGCCGCTTTGAGCATGTGATTGGCGTGGAAATGACTGCCGTGGAGCTTGCCGATACCCTGCAGTTGGATGGGCAAAAAGCAAAGCTTGCCGCTTTACTGCATGACTGCGCCAAAAATTTGCCGGTGGAGGAGCAGCGGGCATTGGCAAATCGTGATACCGGCTGCATTCGGCCAACCGAGGTGGAGGCGGTACTCCACGCCCCTGCCGGCGCCGTACTTGCAAAGGAAAGATATGGTATTACGGATGAGGAAGTGCTGCAAGCCATCCGCTATCACACCACGGGAGAGGCGGATATGACTCTGCTGGATAAGGTGATCTGGGCGGCAGATTTGATTGAGCCCGGCAGGACCATTCCCCGCAAGCAGGAATATCGGAAGCTCCTGCTTTCCGCCAAGGATGAAGCCGACTTTGACAAAGGGTTTCTACTTGTATTTCAGGACAATATCTGTTATATTCAAAGTAAGAAAGATAGTCTCTATGACCCCGCTACGCTGCGGGCAAGAGATGCCCTGGTTGAAAAAATAAACGGAAAAGGAGAGCAGCATGGAAGCATTGAGTAGAGACACCATTTTGAGCCTGTGCAAGATTCTGTACGACAAAAAGGGTATGGACATTCGAGCCATCGAAGTGAAGGACAAAACCATCATTGCCGATTGGTTCATCATCTGCAGCGGCCGCGGCGTGCCCCAAGTTAAGGCTCTTTGCGACGATTTTGAGGATAAGACCGCCCAGATGGGACTGCTGGTCCACCGCAAAGACGGCTATCAGGACGGGCGCTGGATCGTTTTAGATTACGGCGATCTTTTGGTGCATCTGTTCCATCCGGAGGAAAGGACCTTCTATAATCTGGAACGGCTTTGGGACGATGGACAGAACGTGATTGAATATACGGAAGAGACGGACCATGCAGCTGAATAAGTATATCGACCATACCCTCCTAAAGCCCGAAGCCACCCATGCGGACATTCATCGTGTCTGCGAGGAGGCGAAGGCATATCAGACGGCCAGCGTGTGCGTGAATCCCATCTTTGCTTCCTATGTAGCCCAAGAGTTAAAGGGAACCGGCATCAAAACCTGCTGTGTGGTGGGCTTCCCTCTGGGTGCCACGCCATCCGTTATGAAAGCTGCCGAAGCAAAGCTGTGTGTTCAAAATGGCGCAGAAGAAATCGACATGGTCATTCCCGTGGGCTTTGCCCGTGAAGGGGACTGGGACTATGTGGAAAAAGACATTGCCGCCGTGGTGCAAGCCGTGGAGGGCAAGGCCATTGTGAAGGTCATCATCGAAACCTGCCTGTTGACAGAGGAGCAAAAGGTGCAGGCTTGCCGCTGCGCCCAGCGGGCCGGAGCGGATTTTGTGAAGACCTCCACCGGCTTTTCCACCGCCGGAGCCACCGCAGAAGATGTGGCCCTGATGCGAAAGACCGTTGGCCCTCAAATGGGCGTTAAAGCGGCGGGGGGCATTCGCTCCCGTCAAGCTGCCGAAGCCATGATTGCCGCCGGAGCCACCCGCATCGGTGCCAGCAGTTCCAAGGCCATCATCGAAGGATAAACGGCATAAAAACCATCGCCTTCCCGCTTATCGGGAAGGCGATTTTAGTGTGAGTAGATTGATTTCGGGTCTGTTGAAGAACCGAGGAGGAACAAAACTATGGTTCCCCACTCCTCTGGAAACATACATGGTTGTTTTTCCCAGGGTGTAAAACCCGGCGGTGTATTTAGGGAAGATGCCCTGATTGGGGCTATAAAGACCTCTGCCAAAGAGCCGCACCTGGCCTCCATGGGCATGGCCGCAAAGCACCAAATCGGCATCTGTTTTCGCATACTCCGGCAGCAGTTGGGGCTGATGGGCAAGAAGCACCGTGCAGGTATTAGGTGCCATGCAGGCAGCGATGGTCTCCCCCGCTTCCTTGTCTTTAGCCCCGGTGATGGCGACTCTATCCTTCCCACGATACAGCAACACTGTTTCATTCTCCAACACACGGGCGCCCAGGGTCTGGTAGTCCATTTTGGTCCTATCCCAGCCGGGAATCACACGTTCATGGTTCCCCTGCACCAGATACACGGGAGCAAGGCGGCAGACAGCCTCTAAAAAGACATACGCATTATTTCTTCGCTTGGGAAGGTGCCGATCAAGCAAATCCCCGGTAATGGCGATGCAATCGAATTTCAGGCTTTGTATGGCACGAATCAACGCCTGCCCATCCTTGCCATAGGCATTGTTGTGCAGGTCGGAAAACTGCAGAATGGTAAAACCATCAAAAGTCTTTGGCAGACGAGGCAAAAGCACTTCTTCCCGCTGCACCATAAAATGGCGGGTGTCCCACCAACCGTACACCAGCAGTCCAACACCCGCTATTGCAAATATGAGCAGCAGATATAATAGCACCCTTTACCCCTGCAGTCCTCGTGCCTGGCGGTCCATATCCTCCACAACGATGTCAAAGATTTCGCCCAAAGACGCACAATAGGCCAGAACCAGCCAGGGTTCATTGGTGTGAAAATGAATCTTTATCAGGGCCTCGTCCCCCACGCACAGCAGGCAGTCTCCCTTAAAGTTCTCGGTGATATAATCCCCAATAACATCCTCATCTAAATCCGTGCCTTCAATCAGCAACTGGGTGTCATAACGATATTCCAGCATATTGTCTCACTCCTTATAAACAGTATAGATGTGTTAAGTATAAAATCATTCCAGCAAGTTTGTCAACAGTTGACCCAGCTGTTCCTGATAGGCAGCTTCCTCTATGCGCTCATCCGCCTCAAAGCTTTTGAGCTGTTCATTTGGCAGAATCTCGCAGGAGCAATACCGTAACGCATCCGCTCCTTTTTTGGTCTTAATAACCACTTGCGTATAGTTTGGCCCCAACTGTAAGGCTTGCAACGATATATCCGAATCCAGCAAGCCGCTGGTCAGAATGCCATTGGTATCGAAGATGGTATCATTGGCGATGGGGCCGATTATTACATCATATTGGGATAGAGTGTCCTTCCTCCCGGCACGATTGGTTTGAATATAATCAAACCACTCCCTGTCCCTACTAAACCGTTTCACAGCCAACCCCGAAAGATCCAGGGTGTATTTGTTTAGGTACACCTGTTGACCCCTTCGCTCCTTGGCCCAACGACGGCAAAAGAACTCGTCATCAGAGAGATAGAAGCCCTGGCCAAAGTCAGCGTTTTTTCTCCCGTAATGGATGTCCGGGTTGGGTATGGCTTGGTATCCGGCGTGAAACAAATTCATGGTTTTACCTTCAAAGATTTAAGATAGGCCTTCTGTTCAGGAGAAATGCGATAGCTTTCCAAAGCCTTTTGAATGGCTTTGTTGTGGGTCCAGGGATCCAACAGGCGGTTTTCGATATACGGCAAGACGGCTTCATACTGCTTAGCAAGAGCGGTGGCAAAGTACCAGGCAATCATCATGTTGACATAATACTCCTCAGAACGAATAGAGGCCACCAGCTTTGGGTAGGAGAAGTCAAAATCTGCATCCAGGTAATGGGCCATCAGCATACCGATGCCGAAGCGAACGGTGTAGGTGTGTTCAGATTGAAGCCACGGCTGAATGCTGTCTGTCAGCTCAAAACGGTGCTTTTTGAACACCTTGGGGGACAATTGGTCGCAGGTAGCCCAGTTGTCAACATAAGGCAAAAACCGATTTACCTGGGCAATACAAAGCAAATACTCCTTTGTTTCAGACACAATAAAGGCATGAAGCTGGTCCTCATCAAAGTAAGTATGGGGCAATTGTTTTAGATACTCCCCGGCAACGCCTTCTTGAATCATCCGCTTCGCCAAGGCTCTAAGTTCCGGCGTGCGCACGCCAATTATCCGCCTTGGATCAACGGTGGGAAGGAGCTTGCGTTGAAAGGCGCCGTACGGCACATCCCGGCGGGCAAACAATTCAGTTTTGACAGTAACACTCATCTATCCCACATGAATCACATCATCCCGCAGGAGCCGCAGCATCACATCCGCAATCTGAGGATCAAACTGAGTGCCCTTGTTCCGTTCAATTTCGCTGATAATCTTCTCTTTTGTCAGCTTATCCCGATAGACCCGGTTGGTGTTCATGGCATCGAAGGAGTCCGCCACACAAATCATTCGGGCGATAAGCGGTATATTCTCCCCCGCCAGTCCTTCCGGATAGCCTCTGCCATCATACCGCTCATGGTGATACCGAGCGCCCTCCCCCACGTTTTCCAGGCTCTTAAAGCTGCTGAGAATCTCGCCGCCTCGAACCGTATGGGACTTGATGATTTGAAACTCCTCGTCCGTCAGCTTCCCAGGTTTCCCCAAGATATTGTCGGGAACACCAATCTTGCCGCAGTCATGAAGAAGGGCGATGTAATAGATTCTGTCCAGCTCCTCCCCTTCATAGCCCATCTCCTTGGCAATAAGACGGGTATAGGTGGCCACCCGTTTAGAATGGCCGTTGGTGTAGGGGTCTTTCGCATCGATGAACCCGGTGAAGGTTTCGATGGACTCATTTATTATCTTGTTGTCCCGTTCGTGCCGGTCCTTATACTCCTTAATCTTAATGGTTGTGATGATGAAAATTAGGAGAGCAATAAGCCAAATACCCAAACCGACAATCGCCACCCAGAACAAGGGTTCGCTGGTGAAAAGGCGATGGAAGGTGTATTCGAGTTCCAGAGTGGCATCCTCTATGCTCTCCTCAATGGCCACATAGAGAATCAGTCCCGGGGTGGTCCCCTCCATAGGCTCAATCGGCACTTCCAGGGCGTTCATCGAAGAACTGGGAATGTAGACAAAGTAGTCCCCGGGTTCCATGGTAACGAAGGTTTCTCCATCCACCGTTGCAGTAATCAGGGGATAATCCTGGGCGTTGAAGTCCCGTAAATCTGGAATAGTGGCCACAATCTCCCCTGCGGCGGTATGCTGATGAATCTCCAGAGCGCCGTTCCAAGCGGAGGCAAGAAACACTTCCTTAGGGAAAGTCAGTCGGAAGGAAAAGAAATCCACTTCATCCTTTGTGTTGTTGGACAAGGAAAAATCATAGGTGTAAGCCTGGTAGTTGTGCTCCGTTAGATCCACATTTTCAAAGTCGAACACCTTGGACCAGGTGCTGCCTCTTGCGGCAGCTTTCACAGAAAGGGGGACCGTTTTTTCATCTTCGGCCGAAAAAAGACCTTCTCCGGAGAACAGAGCCTGGTGCTTGGTGGAATTATATGCATTGGTTTTCAACATGCTGGCGCCAAACACAGCCAGCACTATGCAAAGGGTAACCATAAAGGCAATAAGGGGTCTCTTGTCATTCTTCATCGTTTGCTCCTAAAGCAGATGTATGCTGTCAATGCCACATTCTTACTTTGCATTATATCGTAATGAAAGCAGAATAGCAATTTATTCAGGCGTTTTCAAGAGAATAGTTGCCGGCAAAACTGTCCTGCAGTCGTTCAGTATTCTTAGAATCTGTCAATCATCGCTCTACATGCGATATTTGGCCGTGCCGGACAGCATATAAAAAGTTTCCTTCTTCTGGTACATGATTTTGTCCGCCTCTTCCAGCATCGTGCCGATTGGTTTTGCCCCATCAGGAGAATAACTATAGCCTATGGCGCAGTGATACGGGGTTTGGGAAAGATTAGCTTCAATGCATTTCTCCAACCGATTGATTTCGTTTAGGGAGGAATGACGGCAGATAATCAAGAATTCATCGCCGCCAATCCTGTAGGCAAACTGTCTGGTTTTCGTGGCACGGGCAATGCAAAGCGCAACAGTTTTCAAGGCTTCATCCCCTGCCCCATGTCCTTTTTTGTCGTTTATCTCTTTCAACCCATTCATATCAATGGATACTATACCCGTAATACTCTTTTTCCTCTCGGCAATTACCGCATCAAACGAATGGCGGTTGAGCAACCCGGTCAACGGGTCCTTTTTTGTCAGCTGCAAAATAGAGAAGTCATAATAGACAAACAGAGCGATGGCTATATTCGTGCAGAATAAGCGCGAATAATCCTTCCCGATGATAAACGGAAGAATAAGACCGGATATAAATGTGAAGCAAAGAAAAACGGTGGGAACAATCTCCGTAATGTACTTATTGCACTCCTTAACTAAAATGAAAATCAGCAAACAGCAATACAGTCCGGCTGCTGCATAGGGCAGATACCCAAGTGGGCCGCGAATCAGTGTCCCCTCCTCGCTGATGCTAAATACAATCCCGTTAAATACAGAAGAAAAAATGGCTGCGGCGAAGATTGCAGCAGGAATAAAGACCGCAATTCGCTCTTTTTTCGTCAGAGTATAGAGGGTAAGTGCAATGATAAACGGCGTGGCACTATACCTGATTGCCACAAAAACAGCAAGTAAGCCATCATGCAATCTGGTTTTACCAAGATAAAACTCAGCAAACACAATGAAGGAAAGCAAAGAAATCGAAGCAATCAAAGCATATATTCTGCTTCTTGTTTTCCTGTCTAAGAAAACATTGGCTTTGACTAAAACCGTAAAGGCAATCAGAATAAGGTTCAACGCCCAGTTCTGGAGCAAAAACTCTCTTAGCATTTTCTCTTACGCCTCTTATAGATGGAAACTATCGTGCCGACACCGGTTAAGGAATATTATAGCGCAATAAGATAATAATAGCAATTCATTCCGACCTGAATTTCAGAATGTACTGTCCTGAATTATCCATGCTGCACCCATGCGCCAATTTGTGTATAATCCATCGGTCAAGAAATTCCATCTGCTCCATTGTGTGGAACCAATGTTCAGTCCAATTCATGACGGCAAGTCTCGCAGAATTGGAATGGGCAAAAGCGGTATGGAAGTTTATAGTGTTCCGCCTACGCCGGGCATCTATTTAAATGGCACCGCCTCGTGGGATGTTATCTTTGATACAAAACGGCTCCCCACCTTTTTGTTGGTGAGGAGCCTTGGTCTCGTTTAGAAAATCTGTCCCGGAAGTTTCAACTTCTTCTTTGCGGGGAATCCCTTGTCGAATTTCTCCACATCGGAATCATCCACATAATATCCCTGCGGTGTCTGGTATACACCAGTAACGCCATCGAGATATCCCGGAATCAGTTCCTTGCAGAGGAAAAAGGAGTCATCCGTGCCTTCCGGCAGGTCATGGTAGCGGATACCAAACTCACGGGCATAAGTAAAGCCGCACTTGCCGTAGAATGCGATATTGCCTTCAAACAGAACAGCGCCATAGCCGAGTCCGGCCGCCTTCTCCAGAGAGTAAGCAAGCAGCGCCTTTCCATAGCCCTTGCGTTTAAGTTCTGGAGTGATGCTAATCGGCCCCATTGTCAGGACAGGGATCACCTTGCCGTCATCCGCTTCGATAATCGTCTTCATGAACATATTCTGTCCGATCAGTCTGTCATCCTGCTCCATGACGAAATCAAGTTCCTTGATAAAAGCCGGATCATCACGCAGCACATGGAGCACATAATGCTCACTGCATCCCGGACGGTATACGTTCCAGAACGATTCTCTGACGAGATTCTCAACTTCTCTATAGTCTTCAGTTCTTTCTAAACGAATGATGTAGTCATTTGTATTCATTGTTTTTCCTCCTGAAAATTGTTGACTGCAATTGCCTTTCAGCGGGAGGTTTGTTTTGATCGTCTGCAAACCTCCCGGTCAGCCGACAATCTCCAGTGTGTTGTAGTTTTTCAAACAATACTCTCCTTAAAATGATATTTATAATCAAGCCAGCAGGCTTAACTATCCCATTTGTTTTTGAGCCAGTTATCGAGAAACTGCATCTGCTCCTTTGTGTGGAACCAGTGCTCACCGTTCTCCATAACGGTAAGACTCGCATGATGCGCCTGAGCAAAATCCATAATTGTATCGACGGATGTCAGATTGCCTGTGCTTCCGTAGAGAATATCGGTCGGAACGTTCCAGTCCACAGGATGCTCTCTCACATAGGAAAGGCACTCCCATGACAGGTCTTCACCAAAATGTGTGTGAATAGTTCCATTTTTTTGCAGCTCTGACTCTGTGATGCCAGCCCAGCCCATCATGTCGCTGATTTGCTTCTCCATATCCACGATAGGAGATATGAAAAAGGCGTGAGTGACATATCTTTCGATATCTGCGTTCATAGAGAAATACGCGCCGATGCTGTTGGCAATCAGAATAATCCTATCATATGCTGCATTCAGTTCTGCAACAGCAGCATGTATTTCCATTCCTGCTTCCCACGGTGTAAAGCTCTTGTACTCAAGTCCGATCACATTACAGGAAGGAAACAGCAAATTGTAATGCTCCGCCTCAGCCGCGTTGCCTCCCTTGCCGTGGATGTATATAACAGCGTCCATTCTTTTCACTTCCTTTCCGCTCCCCACCGCAAAAAGAGGCGTGGAAGCCTTGGTGTGTGCTTACTTCTTTTTCTTCGAAGCAGGAAGCTCCTCATACATTTCGTCCAGAAGTTCTCTTAGAAATTCCTTATTCTCAACGTCATCAACGAGCAGCATTTCCTTTGCTCCGTCATACGGCAGTTCCATTTCTGCATTCGGCATCATTGCCACAGCGGACTTTGTGGGCTTCACAAGGAAGCGGTCATCGTAAATACCGCCGATCACCTTGCCGTGATAATAGATGATGTATTCTCCCATCATAGCCCGATAGGATACATCATCCAATTCTGATAGCTGCTCCAATATGAAATTCAAATATTCTTTGCTTGATGCCATAATTACCTCTTCCGTATCGGATGCCTGATTACTGTTTTTAGCTTTTCGGGTGCAACCTTTCTAACATCGCTCAGATAGATTTCGTGATGGAGACGCCGATCGGTGATATCCAGCGTATAACCCTGCTGCTCTATGAACTCGTGCATGAGTGCGACAGTAGCAGGCTCATCGTCATAAGAGCCAATATGCATACACTGAACGCATTCACCCTCGTCATAGGTAAAAAACTCAACCTTGGAGAAGTCAGTTTTCTTTTTCTTTGTGGCTTCCTCGACCGCCCATTCAAAATCTTTCTTTGTTACAAAATCAGGAAGTCGGATAACGGATATCCATTGGAAGTTTTCCTTATGTGCATAGTCAATACCGTCCACGCCATCCTGCCACCAAAAGCCCTCAAGCGGCGGTACGACATAATCAAAGTATCCTTCGATCTGGTGATTACCCTTTTTGCTCATCTTGATTGTGAAGGCAATGCCGTAGAGCAGACCGATAGCCCGCTTATACTCTCCATCCTCGGTATTCGGATCACCGTGTCCGTGAACCGCTAAATAATTCATGCTCGGAATCGTAACGATGGACGGTGTATTCTTCGGCTCGTAGAATTCCCGATACTCTTTTTTGTAGTCAAAAGCCATGCAGGGACCTCATTTCTTCATTGTTTTTCATCTTTCCAGCAAGAATACTATTGCCAAACAAATAATCAATATCTAGAGAATACAATTTTCTTATCCGTTTAGCTATTCCATTGTATCAGCAGTCGCCTGGAATTACCACCACTTCAAGTTTACAAATGAGCAACTATACTTTGCATTCATATAATCAAGCCTGATTACCACTCCCCGCCGCCGCTGATGGCTGTTCGGTAGCTGTGGTGTATATCTCTTATTGCTCTATGACCTTATCCGGATATGATGTTAGTATTTCTCTTATCTCATTTAAGTTATTATGCTGAAATTTATCTGCCCATTTCAATAATGCAGTCAGAGATTTTAAGGTTTCTTTTTTTCCTTTCTCAAGGCCTATCTTTCTTCGAACAAATCTGCGTATAATGCGATATCTGTATATATGACGAGGTACAGTCAACAGGTAAATCCGGTCAGCTTGTTCAAAGCACTTTCTACACCATGAATAATATACGCCTTCAATAATCCAATCGTCTTGTTGCAGTATTTTATCCAAAAGTGCATCTCGTTCATTAGGATCTCTTTTTGTTCCGTAATCACCAGATTGATTATCCCATTGAAGCTCGTCAAGATCGAAGTGCGGTATTCCAAGATTTTCGGAAAGTTCGTTTGCCAGATAGGTTTTCCCACTTCCAGGTCCTCCAATAATATGTATTTTCATAGAACTCCTTCCCGCCCATCAAAACTACAGTTACAGCACCATTTAACAACAGAACGAGAATCTCAACCGCTTAAAAAAACTCAAATGAAAACAATCCGATAGTCACAATCTCCATTTTTTGTCCCTGATAGCGAAAGTAGAGTTACAGCAGCCGATTATCCTGTTTTCACCGCTTCACTTTATCTATGCCCCCGTTTACGGTCAAATCCCGCAAATGCTCTTATTTCAATCCATTTTCCCGCTATCGTCCTCATTTTTCGGACAGCAGAACGACCGTCTCGATATGCCTTGGGATAATAGCGTGAATTAAAGTGCCGTTATCTACGCTGTCCACACGACCATCTGCGTCAGAAATATGCCATTGACCGGTTTCGTCGGGGCATTCTAATCGGTATTATGGCCCTGATAAACCGGAATTTAACGCCCTCTGTATTACAGCTTCAATACTGCGACGATTTCGTCACCATCTATTTCGCCATTTTCCATAAAGCCTAAGGAACGGTATAACTCTCTTGCAACCTCGTTCTCAGGCTCGTAAGAAAGGGAGCAATACTCAGCTTTTCCGCATGGCCACGTTCTGATAAAGTCAAGAGCCAGTTTTATCGCTTCTCTGCCGTAACCGCGTTTTTGATATCGCTTGTCAATCATCAAACGCCAAAGGGAGTAGTTGTTTACAAGTGACTTTGGGGCTTCAACGTCATCCCAATTTTCATACATCGCAGCCTCGTTAAAACCGATCATCAGGAACCCAACCGGTCTTTTGTCGTGATAGATGGCAAACGGGAACGCGGCTGTGGCCGAATCCCGAACACCGTAAGCCTGGACGATACTTACCCAGTTTGCCGCGACGAAGCTTTTCTGAGATTTGAACACCTTCAAATCAACAATTTCCCATATGTTAGTTGAATCGATTTTTTCCAAATGTATCATATTATTTTTCTCCATCATCAGTTTTTGTCATCAATACCACCGTCTCCACATGCCTTGGAACAATAGCATGAATAAATTGGGCATTATCTACGCTGCCCACACGACCCTCGGCGTCAGGAATATGCCGTT
>JAFSPW010000032.1 GCA_017451295.1 Clostridia bacterium | reverse complement strand
TCGGCCCGCCGGGGACCGGCAAAACCCTCATGGCCAAGGCCGTGGCGGGAGAGGCCAAGGTGCCCTTCTTCTCCATCTCCGGGTCCGACTTTGTGGAGATGTTCGTGGGCGTAGGCGCTTCCAGGGTGAGGGATCTGTTCAACACCGCCAAGCGGAGCACCCCCGCCGTCATCTTCATCGATGAAATCGACGCCGTGGGTCGCCAGCGCGGCGCCGGTCTCGGCGGCGGACACGACGAGAAGGAGCAGACCTTAAACCAGCTTTTGGTGGAGATGGACGGCTTTGCCCCCAACGAGGGCATCATCGTCATCGCCGCCACCAACCGGCCGGACATTCTGGACCCCGCCCTGCAGCGGCCGGGCCGCTTTGACCGCCAGGTCACCATGAACTATCCGGACATCAAGGGCCGGGAAGCCATTTTGCAGGTCCATGCCCGGAACAAGAAGTTCGAGCCGGATGTGAGCCTTGCCACCCTGGCCCGCATGACCCCCGGCTTTACGGGGGCGGATTTGGAGAACGTGCTCAATGAGGCCGCCATCCTCACCGCCAGAGCCAATCGAACGAGGCTTAGCCAGCAGGATTTGGAGGAAGCCATCACCCGCGTGGAGATGGGTCCCGAAAAGCGCAGCCGGGTGGTCACCGAGGAGGACCGCCGCTACACCGCCTATCACGAGGCGGGGCATGCCATCCTGGCCCTGGAGCTGCCCAAGTGCGACAGGCTCCACCAGGTGTCCATCATCTCCCGGGGCATGGCCGCAGGCTATACCATGACCCTGCCCAAGGACGACTGGTCCCATGTGACCCGCGCTCGCCTCGAGGACGGCATCTGCATGGCCATGGGCGGCCGGGTGGCGGAGGAGCTTGTCTTTGGCGACATCAGCACCGGCGCCAGCCAGGATTTGAAGCAGAACACCGCCACCGCTCGCAAGATGGTGGAGCAGTACGGCATGAGTCAGGAGCTGGGCCCCGTGTTCTACGGCGGCGACCAGGAGGTGTTCATCGCCAAGGATTGGGGCCACGGCAAGGACTATTCCGAGCAGATTGCCGGGAAGATTGACCAGGAGGTCCAAAAGATTCTCACCGCCCAATACGCCCGGGCCCGGGAGGTTCTTGCGAACAACCGGGAGGGCCTTGATCGAACCGCCGCCCTGCTGCTTAAGTACGAGCGGGTCACCGGCGAGGCCTTTGAACGGGTCTATCGGGGGGAGGACATGGATGCTGTCATGGCGCCCCAAAAGAAGGAGGAGGCAGGCCCCGCTGATGGCGGGCCGGCCGCTGACCATGAGCCACAGATTTGACCTGCACACCCATAGCGCCCATTCCGATGGGACCTACAGCCCCCGGGAGATTGTGGGCTTTGCCGCCCGGGGCCATATAGAGCTGCTGTCCCTCACGGACCATGACTGTGTCTCCGGCGTGCCGGAGGCCATGGAAGCCGGGAAGGAGCTGGGGGTCTGCGTCATCCCCGGGGTGGAGTTTGACAACGAGTGGCACCACGAGCTCCATATTCTGGGCCTGGATGTGGACTTAAACCACCCGGTCCTCATCCGGTCCATGGAGGTGGCCCGGGAGCGGCGGGACAGGCGCAACGAAATCATCCTAAGCCGCCTCGATCAGGCGGGGGTGGAGGTTCGCCCCTTTTTGAAGACGGGCCAGACCGCCACCACCAAGCTCCATATCGCCCACGCCATCATCGCCGCCGGGTATGCCGCCGAGGTGCGGGAGGCCTTTGCCAAGTACCTGCGGCCCGGCACCCCCGGCTACTACACGGAGAAGCGGTTCACCCCCGAGCAGGTCATCGAGATTATCCACCGCAGCGACGGCATCCCCGTGCTGGCCCATCCCTGCCACATCCGGGAGAACCTCCACGGCCTTGTTCGGGAGCTGGTGGGCTATGGCTTGCTGGGCATCGAGGCGTACTATCCCGCCAACACCCCCCGGCAGACGGATCTGTATGTGTCCCTGGCCCGGCAGCACCGGCTGCTTTGCACCTGTGGCAGCGACTTTCACGGCAAGAACCGGCCCGGGGTCCCCATCGGCTGCGCCTGGCGGGAGAGCCGGGAACTCGACAAGACGTTCGAGACCCTTATGCATAGAATCGGTACCTGAAGGCAGACCGGCAAAGAAGGCGCCAGACCATTTGAGGCGACGGGGAATTGGATATAAACATAGGATAAAAGGGCTCAAGCCCTTTTTCCTTATCGTATGCCTCAAATTAGCCATCCTTCCTGCCGGTCTTTCAGATATGCCTGAGCTGCGCTCGGGCCTTTTATATATTATCAAGAGAAAATATATTGCCGAATTCTCTTTACAATATGCTTTTTGCCGGATATACTGGGTATACTGAGTTATGGGGGAGGGGTACAGCATGAGCGACATCGGCGCTGGCGTGGGCCAGAACATCCGCATCTATCGCCGGGCCAACCGCCTGACCTTGGAGGAGCTGGCGAACCGGATTCATAAGAGTAAGGCCACCGTGGGCAAGTATGAGCAGGGCACCATCGCCCTGGACATGGACAGCCTCTACGACATCGCCGCCGCCCTGGGGGTCAGTCCCCGGCAGCTGCTGCCCGTGGAGGCGGAGCAGGAAACGAAGGCGCAGCAGCCCCGTATGGGCGGGGAACTCAGATATCTGTATCTCTATGACGGCCGGAGCAGCCGCTTCCTTCGGAGCCTGCTGGTGGAGGGCCAGCAGGAGCAGGATAAGGAGGTGACCCTGTTCTATGACCTCCCTTCCTTTGCAGAGCCCCAGCGGTGCAAGGCGCTCTACTACGGCCACCGGAAGAAGAACGACTTTGTCACCAACTATATCCTGGAGAACCAGTCCAACGGGGTGGAGCATGTGTCCCTGTGCGTCATGGGTTCCTTGAACCGGCCCGGGGAGAGCACGGGGCTGCTGTCCGGCATCTCCGCCCGGATGCTGCTGCCCGTGTCCCTAAAGTGCATCTTAAGCCGGACCGTTCTTGAGGAGAACGAGGAGCTAAAGAACGCCCTGCTTCTCACCAAGGAGGACATTCGCCTGACCCGCCGCTGGAACATGTTCATCGTGGAAAATATCGACAGCTGACGGAAAATGGGCATACGACAACCACCCCCGCATACCTTGTATGGGGGGTGTTTTTGTGCGTAGAGGAAGAAGACGGCTGTTGATTCTACTGCCGCTGCTCGCCATGGCGGGGGTGCTGTGGTACATCAACAGCAACCTTCGGCCCGTGCTGCTGGGCCTCGCCTCCGCGCGGGTGGAGGCGGTGGCGGCCCGGGCCATGAACGAGGCCGTCTATGAGGTGCTGCAGCAGGCGGATGCCCGGGAACTGTTGCAGATTCAAAGCTCCCGGGAGGGGAAGGTGTCCCTGCTGACGGCGGATGCCGGAAGTTTGAACCGCCTGGGGGCGGACTGCGCCGCCCATGCCCAGGAGGGCATCCAGCGCATGGGGGAGCAGGGGGTTGAGGTGCCGCTGGGCACCCTGTCGGGCCTGCCCCTGCTGATGGGCCTTGGCCCCAGGCTCAGCTTTCGCTTCACCCCGGTGGGCACGGTCCAGGCCAGGTTCCACAGCGAGTTTCGCTCCGCCGGCATCAACCAGACCCTGCACCGCATCACCCTGGAGCTGACGAGTACCCTGCGCCTGGTGCTGCCGGGAAAGGCCTGCACCGTCACCGTTTCGGCGTTCACGCCGGTGGCCGAGAGCATCATCGTGGGGGATGTGCCAGAGACCTATGCCAATGTGGCGGACGGGGAGGAGCTGCTGAACTTTGTGCCCCAGCCTTAGTCCTTCGCCTCAAAATAGGCCAGAATGCCCTTGTACAGGCCCATGGCCATGGTCTTTTGAAAGGCCGGGTCGCTGAGCAAGGCATCCTCCTCCGGGTTGGTCAAATGCCCCATCTCAATGGTCACGATGGGTCGGGTGCACCAGTTGAACCCGGTCTGGTTGCTGTGGTAGGTGATGCCCTCCTTATATCGGGAGCTTAGCCCCGTTTCCTGGCAGTAAGCCTCCAAAATGGCCTTGGCCGCCGCCACGTTCTCGTCAAAAAACGCAGTCCTGTTCTGACTGGGCACCATCAAAAAGCAGCCCCTGTTCTTCTGGTTGTCGTTGCCGTTGCAGTGGAGGCGTATCCCCAAATCCACATTGGCTTCGTTGAACATCTGGGCCCGCTCTATGTTGGAGATGTTCACATCCAGCACCTCATGGGTCAGCACCACCTGCGCCCCGGCCGCTTGCAGCAGGTCCCGCAGCTCCAGCCCCACGGCCCGATTCACTTCATATTCATACGTGCCGGTGCGAACGCCTCTGGTGCCGCCGGCGGTCCGCTGCTTGGTCTCCCGGGAATTGGGGGCCATGGGCTCGGGCTTGGGGTCATACACCAGCTGGTGCCCCGGGTCCACGCCGATGATGCGGCCGGATAGGGGCCCCGGCTCCGCCGTTGCCGTAGGCTCCGGGGCCTCGGTGGGTTCCGGCGTGGGCGCCTCTGTGGGCACAGCCACCGGCGTGGCCGTAGCCGCGGCGGGAGATAGCTCCACCTGCAGCTCCTGCACAGGCGCATTTGTGGCAAAGGGGGTGGGGGAAGGAGCGGCCGTGGCGGTGGGGGCAGGGGCGCTGACCGCCTCCCCTTTGGGGGCGCAGCCGGCAAAAAGCAACAGAACCAAGAAAAAAACAACTATCCGTTTCATAGGGCAAATACACCATCCTTCCTTCAGGCGCTTCTCATTTCGCTTTGTCCGCCCGACACAGCAAGTAGTCCGTTGTTACGCCGTAATACTCCGCCAGTTTTATCAAATGGCGGATGGGCAATTCGCTGGCGCCCCGCTCATACCGCGCATACATGGTCTGCGAGGTGCCCAGCATCTGGGCAATTTCTGTTTGGGTTTTGTCGTGATCCTCTCTCAAATCGCGGATGCGCTTGCGATAGTCCATGCTGATATCCTCTCCGGTTTTTGTCAGCATACACCAGTAAAAATATTTACTAACGGCATTAGTAAACATATTTACTAACATGGAAATGTGGGGGAAAGATGCTTATTCCGGTAAATGTGTCGTCTGCTGCAGAAGGGGGCCAGCACCATGGCAAAAGAGCTATGTCCGAGAGGACAACGCTTCATCGCCGGTAGGCTTCAGAGAAACCGCCAGTGGGTCGGCATACAAAAAAAGCAGGCGCAAAACGCGTCTGCTTTTTGGTTGCATCATTGATTTTCAGGACTGGGGCGGCTCCTTCACCAGAGTGACGGAGGCTTCCTTATTGCTCATCCAGCAATGTTAACTGCTTGGCAAGGCTCATGTCCATCATGCGCTTGCTGATGCGCTGGTCGAACAGGGTGCTCATGGGCGCCTTGTCGTGGATAATCTTCACGGCCTGGGCGAACATGGGCGCGGCGGAGATAATCTTGATCTTGGGATGGGCCTTGGCCTCCGGGCACTCCACCGTGTCCGTGGTGACGATAAACTCATAGGGGCTGTCGTCGAAGCGCTTGAGCGCCTTCTCGTTCATGCAGTTGTGGGACAGAGCGCCGTAGATGTGCTTGGCACCCCGGGCCTTGAGCCCCAGGGCCACGTCGATCATGGTGCCGCCGGAGATGGAGAAGTCGTCCACCACCAGGCAGTTCTTCCCCTCCACATCGCCGATGATGTTGAGAACCTTGGCGTTCTCGGAATGATCATAACGGGTCTTGTCCCCGATGGCCACGGGGCAGCCCAGCTGCTTGGCGTATTCATGCGCGCGCTTCGCGGAACCGGCATCCGGGGACACCACCACCAAATCCTCGTTCACGATGCCGCTGCGGCGCACATACTCGCACAGCAGGGGCAGGGCCAGCAGATGGTCCACGGGCTTCTTGAAAAAGCCCTGGATCTGGGCGGCGTGCAGATCCATGAAGATGATTCTGTCCACGCCCACGGCCTCCAGACAGTCGGCCACCACCCGGGCCCGGATGGACACCCGGGGTTCGTCCTTCTTATCGCCCTTGGCGTAGGAGAAGTAGGGGATGATGGCGGTGACGGAGTTGGCGGAGGAGCGCTTGAAAGCGTCAATCCAGAACAGCAGCTCCGTAAACTCGTCGTTGGGGTGGCGGGCGATGGGCTGTACGATAAACACGTCCTTGTCACGAATGGACTCGTTGACCCGGACGAACAGGTTTCCTTCGGAAAACTCGATGGTCTCGGAATCCCCCAGCTGAGCGCCCAGGTAGGCACACATCCGCTCGGCAAAGGGACGGCCGGACTTACCGGCATAGATTCTTATGATGCCTGATCCGCTGAACATTGTACCCTCCAATTGCTCAATTTCATCGGAATTACGCCTTAGTATAGCATAGCAAATCACAAAGGGCAACCATGATTCTGCATTTTTCCCTGCATTTTTCTTCCTGCCCGAAAAAGGGGCAACGGTTGACCTGATAGGGGAAAAAAGGTACAATAGACCCATGGAAAAAAGCCAGGAAAACAAAAAACGCCGCCGTCGCTCCCTGCGGGGCACGAGGCTGTGGCCGCTGATGGAGGCGGGGCTTACGGTGCTGCTGATGGGCGGCGCGGCGGCGCTGCTGTTTGCGTTCGTGCTGCCGCTGCTGCAGGGCCGTCTCTCCGGCCCGGCGGACCTTAGCTGCCTGGGCATCGCCACCCCTACGCCCCTGCCCACGCCCACCCCCACGCCCCGGCCCAGCCCCACGCTGCAGCCGGGCATGGAGAAGGCGCTCTATGGCGTGGACTTGGGCCAGGTCCAGCAGGAAATCGTCATCGGCGAATACCAGTACGCCGCCGACTTCTCCGTGACGGGGGATACCGTCCTCTTTGCCGCCGGGAACTATACCCAGGACGGCGGCGCCGCCTTTATAAGGGCCATCGCCTACGATGTGTCCACGAAAAAAGCCGCCTATTATCCCTTGGAGCTTAGCTACACCTCCATTCGCTTCCCCCGCATGAACGATAGCTGGATCGTGTACCTGGATGCCACCTCCTTGGGCGGCGGGCAGCTACGGGTATACAATCGGCGCACCGGGGAGAATCGCATTCTTAAAACCGTCCACATGGGTCTGCCCGCCCTGGCTTTGTGGGAGGATACCGTGTTTTGGGTGGAGCGGACCGGCACCAGCCGGGACAAGCTCTTTGGCTGTGACCTGAACACGGGCGAGAGCGTCACCCTGGACATGCTTACCAACCAGGAAGCCGCCGTTTCCAAACCATACGTAGGCGGGGAGTACCTGCTCTATGTCAGCGCCCCCGGCACCATCACGAGGCGAAACCTTCGCACCGGGGCGGTGGATACGCTCAGCCCCGGCACCACCGTCCACGACCCCAAGACGGACGGCAGCATCGTGGCCTTTTTGACCGGCTTTCACGGGGAGGACGGCCAGCTTGCCTATATAGATGAAGGGGGAGAGCTCCACACGGTAGCCAACGGGGTGGAGGACTTTGACCTCTTTGACGGGGGCTTGGTCTACGGCACCTTTGACAAGACCTATGCCTACTTTTTTGACGACGGAGCCACGTTTTGCCTGACCCGCCGGGACGAAAGCGCCCTGTTTCTGGCCGGCGGCGGGGACATCGCCCTGTGGCTGGATGTGACTTGGCGGGATAAGGACATCATAGAGTATATGCACCTGACGGAGTTTGAGGAGGAATAGATGAAGCAAAAGACCGTGTTTGTCTGCGGGGAGTGCGGCTATGAGACCCCCCGCTGGATGGGCAAGTGCCCCCAGTGCGGCAGTTGGAACACCATCGTGGAGGAGGAGCGGGTCAGCCTTCCTAGGTCTGCCGCCGTCTCCAGGGCCGTGCGCCTGGGGGATGTGACGCTGCAGGAGCAAAGCCGCATCTCCACCGGCATCGGGGAACTGGATAGGGTCCTGGGCGGCGGGCTCACCTCGGGCATGACGGTCCTCATGGGCGGCAGTCCCGGCATCGGCAAGTCCACGCTCCTGCTCCAATGCGCCCACCATCTGTGTGCAAAGGGCACCGTGCTCTATGCCTCCGGGGAGGAGAGCCGGCACCAGATTCGCCTTCGGGCGGATAGGCTGGGCCTCGGGGAAGGGGTGCTGCTCCTGTGCGAAAACGCCGTGGAGGCGGTGCTGGAGGAAGCCCGGAGCAAGAAGGCCGACTTCCTGATTATCGACTCCATCCAGACCATGTTCACCGAGGATGCGCCCTCCGCCCCCGGCAGCGTCACCCAGATTCGAAGCTCCGCCGCCAAGTTCACCCGCTTTGCCAAGGAGACCGGGACCCCCCTGTTCCTCGTCGGCCATGTGACCAAGGAGGGCGCTTTGGCCGGGCCCAAGGTGCTCGAGCACATCGTGGACACGGTGCTGTATTTTGAAGGGGACCGGCAGGAGGGGCTGCGGCTGCTTCGATCCGAGAAGAACCGCTTCGGCTCCACCAACGAGCTCGGGGTCTTCGAGATGACGGACAAAGGCATGGCCCCGGTGCCCGATCCCTCCGGCCTGTTCCTCTCCGGGAAAAAGCCCGCCCCGGGCTGCGCCGTGGGCTGCATCATGGAGGGGTCCCGGCCGCTGCTGACGGAGATTCAGTCCCTGCTGTGTCCCTCCGCGTATGCCTCTCCCCGGCGCACCGCCCTGGGCATGGATGTGTCCCGGTTCAATATGCTGCTCGCGGTGCTCGAACGGCGGGCGGGGCTGAAGCTCTCCGATAAGGACGGATACCTGAGCACCTCCGGGAACCTGCGCCTGCAGGACAGGGGCGCGGACCTGGCCGCCGTGCTGTGCCTGGCCTCCGCCAGCTGCGATACGCCCCTGCCGCCCATGACCGCCGCTATCGGGGAGGTGGGGCTCACGGGGGACGTGCGGCCCGTGGGCCAGATGGCCGCCCGTTTGAAGGAGTGCCAGCGCCTGGGCTACACCACGCTGGTGGTTCCCCAGGGGGTCAAACCCGTGCCCGGGCTCAGGCTCATCCCCGTCAACAACGTGCTCGAAGCCGTGTCCCTGGTGCTGTATCCCGGCGAAAAATGAGCAAAAATAGCTATTGACATACAATGTAAGCAGAGGTATAATAACAAATTTTTATATCAGTTTTTCTTTGACAAACCGGCCTTTTTTTGATATACTGTAGCCAAAGTTATTGGAGAAAGGAGGCGAGTCGAACGTGTTTCAAGTGGGCGATATGGTGTGCTATCCCATGCATGGCGTGGGCACGGTAGAAGCCATCCAGGAGCAAAGCATTCTGGGCGAAACGAATCAATACTATCTGCTGCGTTTTCTTATGGGAAGGATGACTGCCCTTGTACCTGTCAAAAGCGCCCAAAACGTGGGCTTGCGTCCTTTGATGGACGATTCCGCCTGCGAGCAGGTGGTGGCGTATTTGCAGAACGAGGACTATGCGTCCGAAAGCGACAACTGGAACCAGCGCTATCGGGATAATTTAGATAAGCTCAAGCAGGGGGATGCCCTCATTGTGGCCCAGGTGGTCAAGTGTCTCATGCGCCGGGATAAGAACAAGGGCCTTTCCGCCGGGGAACGAAAGATGTTCCTCACCGCCCGGCAGGTCCTGGTGGCGGAGCTGGCGGCCTCCTCCGGCCAGGGGGAAGAGGCGTTTTTGCCCCTGGTAGGGGCATAGGCGCCTGATTCAGAGAGACTTTTGTCCATGCGGCGGCGGCGCCGCATTTTTTTTGAAATATTCCTTGACAGGCCGGAACCTTTTCCGTATAATAGACAAGGTTCATTTTGGAGGATAGGCCTTGTCCTCTCCTTAACGATATTCTAACTAAGCGAGGTAATTGCTATGAAACGCACGTATCAGCCGAAGAAGCGGCAGCGGAGCATGGTGCACGGCTTCCGCAAGCGCATGTCCACCAGCGACGGTCGTAATGTTTTGAAGCGTCGGCGCGCCAAGGGCCGCAAAAAGCTCAGCGCCTGAGCTGGCATAATCTGCGGCAGGGGAGCCCTTCTCCCCAATTGCGGCATTGGCTGCAAACTTTGTAGCGCTGCGGCAGGCTCTGGCTTGCCGTGCGTTGCTATTTAGGGGTTTATTTCACCATTGAATCGAACCTTTTCCTTAAAACGTCATAAGGAGTTTCGGTTCACCTATCGCACCGGAAGGCAGGTAAGTGGGGGAAGCTTCGCGCTGGTCACGGCCCGCAACCGCAAGAACAAGGTGCAGGTCGGCTTTTCCGTGTCCAAAAAGATTGGCAACAGCGTGCAGCGCAACCGGGCCAAGCGCCGCTTGAAGGCGGCCTTTTCGCCCCTGCTGCCCACGGTGAAGCCCGGCTATAACCTAATCTTCATCGCTCGCCTGTCCGCCTTGACGGTGCCCTTTTTGTCCATGCAGCAGAGTATGACGGCCGCCCTGCAGCGCGCCGGGGTCTATGCCCCCCCGCAGGCTCAGGAGGCCCCATGAAAGGGCTGCTGCTTTGGCTCATCCGCTTCTATCAGCGGCAGATTTCCCCTCTGTTTCCCGCCCATTGCCGCTTCACGCCCACCTGCTCCCAGTATGCCTGGGAGGCCATCACCAAACACGGCGCCCTGAAAGGGACGGCCCTGGCCCTGTGGCGAATCATTCGCTGCAACCCCTTTAGCAAGGGGGGCTATGACCCGGTCCCCTGAGGGCAGCATATAAGGAGACACCACCTTGACTCAATCCTTCTTTCTTACCAAATGGCTGCTCAACGGCATGCGCTGGCTCTATGAGACCATCCTCTATGGCACGGGCATGCAGGCTTCCTATGCCATCGTGCTCACCATTTTGGTGTTCACCGTGGCCATCCGGTGCTTGACCATGTTCGGGGACATCAAGTCCCGCAAGTCCAGCCTGCAGATGCAGGAGCTGCAGCCGGATTTGGACAGAATCACCAAGAAGTATGGCAACGATCCCCAGAAGCTGAACCAGGAGCGCTCCAAGCTCATGAAGGAAAAGGGGGTCAGCACCCTGTCCGGGTGTCTGCCCATGCTGCTGATGATGCCCCTGTTCTTCATGTTCATCAACGCCTTCCGTGCCTGGTCCAACGAGCAGATGCTCTCCCTCCTTCTCACCATGGATGAGAATCCCGAGGCGGGCATGGCCCTGTTCAATCAGTATAAGTTTTTCTGGATTCTCAACATCTGGCGGCCGGATAACCTTAGTAGCTCCGCCGTGCTCACCGGGGAGCAGTTCTGGCGCACCTTCGCCCTGACCAAGAGCACCTATGTGGATAAGTTCATCTTCTATACGGAGCATCAGGCGGCTTTGGACGAGCTGTTGCTGAAAATGGGCTTCTTTGTGAAGGACGCCGCCGGTGCCCTCACCATCGCCGAGGACAACACCGCCTTCCTCGCTGCCTACGAAAGCATCATGGGCCCCTGCATCGAGCAGTATGCGGGCTATGTGAACGGCTACGCCATCTTGCCCATTCTCGCCGGCGGCACCTCCTTCCTGCTTAGCTGGGTCTCCATGCAGCAGCAGAACAAGAACAAGAAGGATGCAGACGAAAACTCCGCCGCCGCCCAGGCCGCCAACACCGGCAAGACCATGATGTATATCATGCCGCTGATGTCCGTGTTCTTCTGCTGGCAGTATGACGCCACCTTCTCCATCTACTGGATTATCAGCAACGTCATCGCCATCCTCATCAACGTCATTCTGAACAAAAGGCTCCCTGCCATTGTGGAAAAGGACAAGCAAAAGCGGGAAGCTAAGCTGAATAAGGAGAAAAAGTAACTCTATGAGAAGTATGGAATTTTCCGGCAGAACCGTAGACGAGGCCATCTTCCACGGCCTCAACGAAATGGGTGTCACCATCGACCAGGTGGACATCATCACCGTCCAAAGCGAAAGCCGGGGCCTCTTTGGCCTGGGCGCCCGCAACGCCATCGTGCGCCTCGTGGAACGGGATACCCCCGTGGTGCCTGACTTTGCCGCCATCAACGAGGAGCGCCGGGCCGAGCGCGAGGAAGCCCGCAGGGAGCGGGGCGACCGCCGGGATGAGCGTCGGGACAATCGCCGCAGCGACCGACGGGAGGACCGCCGGGACGACCGCCGGGACGACCGCCGCACGAATCGCCGTCCCCAGCGGGAGGAAGCGCCCGCCCAAGAGATTCCCTATTCCATCGCCGCCGCAGAGGATATACCCTGCGCCCGGTTTTTGCAGGAGCTGCTTATAAAGATGGGCGTGGACGGGAAGGTCTCTGCCTTTGAAGGGGAGGACGGCATCAAGCTGAAGATTGACTCCAACACCGACGGTCTGCTCATCGGCCGCCGGGGCGAAACTCTGGATGCCCTCCAGTACATCGTCTCCCTCTATGAGAACAAGGATAGGAAGGAGAACGGCTATCGCCGGGTGTCCGTGGACACGGAAGGGTACCGTGCCCGCCGGGAGGAGACCCTCAAGCGCCTGGCCCGCAAGAACGCCCTGCAGGTGGCTCGCTCCGGCCGCGCCTATGCCATGGAGCCCATGAACCCCTACGAGCGCCGGGTCATCCATTCCGCCCTGCAAAGCTTCCGGGGCGTCACCACCCACAGCGAGGGGGAGGAGCCCAACCGCCGCGTGGTCATCACGCCGGAGAACTAACCGACCGTCAGGGGCCTTCGGGCCCTTTTTTCATAGGAGAACGCATGCAAACACAAACCATCTTTGCCCCTTCCACCGCCATCGGCGGCGCCATCGCCCTGATACGGGTCTCGGGGCCGCTCTGCCCTAATATAGCCGCAGCGGTCTTTGACAGGGACATCACCGCCACCCCCCGGGTCCTCCGCTTTGTCCGCATCTTGGGGGAGGGGACCGTGCTAGATGACGGCATGGCCTGCTTCTTCCCCGGCACAAAGACCTACACCGGGGAGCCCATGCTGGAAATCAGCTGCCACGGCGGCAGCCAAACCGTGGCCCGGATTCTGCATCGCCTTGGGCAGACGGGCGCCCGCCCCGCAGAGCCGGGGGAGTTTACCAAGCGGGCCTTTCTAAACGGCAAGATGGATTTAAGCGAGGCGGAAGCCGTCATGGATGTGGTGTCCGCCCGGGCGGAGCAGAGCTTGAAGGCCGCCCTCGAACAGCTGCACGGCACCCTCTCCAGGCGCATCGAAGCCATTGAAGAGCTGCTGCTGGATGCCCTGTCTGCCATCGATGCCGCCGTGGACTATCCCGAGGAGATGGAGGAGGATGTGTCCGCCGCCCTCCCCGAAAGCCTGCAAACGGCCGAGGAGCGCATCGACGCCCTGCTACTTGAGGGACAGCAGGGGCGGCCCCTGCGGGAGGGGGTCTATGTGGCCCTCATCGGTCGGCCCAATGTGGGCAAAAGCTCCCTGCTCAACGCCCTTTTGGGCGCGGAGCGGGCCATCGTCACGGACCTGCCCGGCACCACTCGCGACACTCTGGACGAGCAGACCGCCTTCTTTGGCGTCCCCGTTCGCCTGGTGGACACCGCCGGCATTCGGCAGGGCGGGGACCAGGTGGAGCAAATCGGCATCCACCGGGCCCATGAGGCCCTAAGCCGGGCGGATGTGGTACTGCTGCTAATTGATGGCACCGGGGATTTGACGGCGGAGGATAGACAACTGCTGGCCCTCACAGAGAATAAGCCCCGCCTCGTCCTTCGCACCAAGGGCGACCTCATCCAGGCCCCGGAAGCCTTCGGGGAGCTGACCATCAGCGCCCGGACCGGGGAGGGGCTCACGGAGCTCCAGCGGCGGATTGTGGACCTGTCCGGCGCCCGGGAGGGGGCCATCCTCACCAACCGGCGGCACATCTATGCCCTGGAGCAAGCTAAAAAAGCCCTGTCTTTGGGCAGGGCGGCGGGGGAACTTACCTTGATAGCTACGGATATTCGTGAGGCCCTCCATCACCTGGGGGCCATCACCGGCCGGGATGTGGACGGGGAGGTCATCGACCGCATCTTCGCCCGCTTCTGCGTGGGAAAATAAGGGCCGCTTTGCCTTCAAAGCGCCTTGTGCTCCCCCTGTATGACGCATATGACGCTCAATACATAAAACTAGTATAGGGCGTTTTTTAAATTTCTATCTAAAAAAAAGTTAGGAAATGAGCGTCATGTGCGTCATAGTCTACCGGGGGAAGGAAGCTAAGGGCCCGGTTTGCCGCGGGCATGGGTTAGTCTACATACTCCTCCGGCCCCATGGGACCGTGGAAGGGGTCGCTGTAGCCCTCGTCCTCTGCCGGCTGGCGGCGGGAAAGGTACAAAGAGCGAAGCCCCTCGGGGGAAAGGGGCTGTCCCCCCTCCGGGCTGACGCAGGCGGAACAGGTGTAGAAACATTCCGGGCAAATGCACCGGCTCTCGGTGCCCTGCTCCTGCTGAACCATATAGGTGCCGCACAGTTTGCAGCTGCAGCGCATGGTGACCTCCCTTTGCATACGTTTTGTAAATTCAGTATACCACACCCTTTCCCCATCCACAAGGAATGTG
>JAFSPW010000031.1 GCA_017451295.1 Clostridia bacterium | reverse complement strand
GGTGACGGGATTGGCCTCATAGGCCTTCATCAGGTTGCTGCGGGTCAAAAACTCGTTGGCGGAGTAGACGCCCTTGAGGCTTTCGCCGGGGATGTTCATAAAGTTGGGCAGACCTGCGCCGGAGCCCACGAACACGGCCTCAAAGCCCTGCTCGAACAGCTCGTCGATGGTCAGGGTCTTGCCGATGACCACGTTGGTCTCCACATCCACGCCCAGGGCCTTCAAAGTTTCCACTTCCTTGGCCACAATCTTCTTGGGCAGACGGAACTCAGGGATGCCGTACACCAGCACGCCGCCGGCGGTATGCAGGGCCTCGAAGATGGAGACCTTGTAGCCCTTCTTGGCCAAATCACCCGCACAGGTCAAGCCGGAGGGGCCGGCGCCCACGATGGCCACCTTGTGGCCGTTGGAGGCGGGAGCCTGGGGCTTTTCGGTGTTGTGCTCGTTGTGCCAATCGGCCACGAAGCGTTCGAGGCGGCCGATGCCCACGGGCTCGAACTTGATGCCCATGGTGCACTTGCTCTCGCACTGGGTTTCCTGGGGGCACACACGGCCGCAGACGGCGGGCAGAGAGGAGGTCTGGTTGATAATCTGATAGGCTTCCTCGAAGTTGCCGGCCTTAATCTGCATGATGAACTCGGGAATATGGATGTTCACGGGGCAGCCGTTGATGCAGGGCTTGTTCTTGCAATTGAGGCAGCGGTTGGCTTCTTCGAGAGCCATCTCTTCAGTATAGCCCAGGGCCACTTCGCTGAAGTTATGGGCCCGGACTTCCGGGGCCTGGGTGGGCATCTCATGCTTTTTGGGGTTCAGTGCCATAGTTCTATTATCCTCCCTTATGCCTGGGCCTGCTTGAAAAGGTTGCAGGTCGCCTCGTGGGCACGGCGTTCAAAGTCAAAGTACATGCGGCCGCGGATCATGGCCTCGTCAAAGTCCACTTCGTAGCCGTTGAAATCGGGGCCGTCCACGCAGGCGAACTTGGTGACCCGCTTGCCATCCTGAATGAGGGTCAAGCGGCAGCCGCCGCACATGCCGGTGCCGTCAATCATGATGGGGTTCATGGACACGGTGACGGGCACGCCGAAGGGCTTGGCGGTCAGAGTGACGAACTTCATCATGATGAGGGGCCCGATGGTGATGATGAGGTCGAACTTCTCGCCGGCCTCCAGCATCTCCTTGAGGGGCACGGTCACGTTGCCGTGGCGGGCATAGGACCCGTCGTCGGTCATGACCACCAGCTTGTCGGAGCAGGCCCTAAACTCATCCTCCAGGATGAGCAGGTCCTTGCTGCGGAAGCCGATGATGCTGGTGACTTCGGCGCCCAGGCGATGGAACTCCTGCGCCACGGGCATGGCGATGGCGCAGCCCACGCCGCCGCCTACGATGCACACCTTCTTGATGCCCTCGGTATGCGTGGCCACGCCCAGAGGACCCACGAAATCCTGGATGCACTCGCCGGCCTGCTTATGGTTCAGGGCTTCGGTGGTGGCGCCCACAATCTGGAAGATAATCTTCACGGTGCCTTCCTGGGGGTTCACACCGGCCACGGTGAGGGGAATGCGCTCGCCGTTCTCGTCCACCCGCAGAATGATGAACTGGCCGGGCTTAGCCTTGTTGGCCACCAGGGGAGCTTTAATCTCCATCTGGGTGACGGTGGGGTTCAAATTCGTTTTCGTAACGATCTGATACACTGTTTTTCTCCTATCCTTTTTTTCCAAGTTATATACCCGCCGAAAGCAGCTGCCCCAAAAAAGCAGCTGCTTTCGACAAATATCCGGGGTTATTTGGCTTACATGCAGGTGTAGCCGCCATCCACTGCCAGGTTCACGCCGGTGACGTAGCTGGAAGCGGGAGAAGCCAGGAACAGAGCGGCGGAATCCAGCTCGCCGGTCTCGCCATAGCGCTCTTCGGGAATCATGGTCCTGGCGTTCTGCTGGAAGAAGTCGCTGTTGAGGGTGTCACGGGTCAGGTCGGTATAGAAGTAACCCGGGCAGATGGAGTTGACGGTGATGCCGTACTTGCCCCACTCGGCAGCCAGTGCGCGGGTCAGGTTGACCACGCCGCCCTTGGCAGCATGATAGGGAGCGGAACCGGCAATCTTGTTGCCCACGAGGCCGTACATGGAGGCAATGTTGATGACCCGGCCATACTTCTGGGGAATCATGGCCTTCTTGGCCACGGCGCGAGCCACCCGGAAGGAACCGAACAGGTCGATGTTCATCTCGTTGCCGAACTGCTCGTCGGTGATGTCCTCAGCGGGAGCAACGGCGCCGGTGCCGGCGTTGTTGATGAGGATGTCCACCCGGCCAAACTTAGCCATAACGGCATCCACCATGGCGTTGACGGCTTCGGTGTCGGTGATGTCGCAGCGAACGGCGTAGGTCTCCACACCAAACTCGTCGGCAATCTCGGCGGCCACGGCGTCAATCATGTTCTGACGGCGGGCGACGGCCACAATCTTGGCACCCTGGTTGGCAAGGGCTTTGGCCATCTGCACGCCAAGGCCGGTGGAGCAACCGGTTACGATAGCAACTTGTCCGGTGAGGTCGAAATAGTTCTTTTTCATGTTTTATATTCCTTTCTTTTGATGGCGATTTAGTGTTTTTGGGGCTTTTTGAATTCCTTCATGCCCCGGACGCAGCCCCCGTCCACCAGCACATCCACGGCGGCCAAATACTCGTTCCGCTCGTCGGCCACGGAGGCAATGGCAAAGCCCAGTCCCTCCGGGGTGCCCATGCGGTGCTCGCAGGTGGAATCAATCTGGCTGGCGGCAGCCCCCTTCTCCGCTTCGGCGTTGCCCATGCCCGTGGCGATAAGGCCGGGGGACAGGGAGCAGACCCGGATGCCCTTGGGACCCAAATCGAAGGCGGACTTGGCGGCGTACCAGGTGACAAAGTTCTTGGAGATGGAGTAGGCAAACCCGGCAAACTGATAGGGGTCCTTCTTGGCAAGGGCGGACCGCTTCATGGTCTTTTCAAGGAACCGGGCCTCGTCCGTTTCCGCCAGGGGATAGGCCTTCTTGGGCAGCAGGAAGGCGGGCAACTGATAGGCCGCCATGGAAGCCACGTCCACAATGACGCTGCCCTTGCCCATGACCTTGGCAAACTCCTGGTTGATATACACGGTGCCAAGGGCGTTGACCTTCAAAATGGTCATCGGGTCGGCCATGACCGGGGAAAGCCCGGCGGAGTTGATGACGATGCTTACCTCCCCCAAGGAGGCGGCAAACTGAACTAAAGCCCTCACGGATTCGCGGCTGGAGGTATCGCAGGCCCTGGGATAGGCCGTGATGCCCAGGTCCTTGAGCGCTGCCACGGCGTTCTCCAGCTTCTTTTCGGTGCGGCCCGAGAGGACGATGATGCGCTCCTTGCCCAGGAATTTGGCAGCTTCCAGGCCCATGCCGGACCCGCCGCCGGTGATGACGCAAACTCTTTCCATAGCTGTCTCCCGTTTCTTAGCGACGATTATTTGTACTTATAGAAGCCTTCGCCGGCGTTGATGCCGAGCTTGCCGGCGTCGATATAGCTCTTGAGCATGGCGGCAATCTTGCCGGGCAGGGTACTCGGATCCTGGGCTTCGGGGCGCATGGACACGATGTTATAGGCCGTGGTGAGACCCACCTTATCGAGAATCTTGAAGGGACCTGCGGGGGCGCCGGTGGCAATCTCCCAGCAGCGGTCGATATCCTCCACGCTGGCCACATCCGTGGCAAGGAGCATCTGGGCGGCGTTCAAAAGGGGCACCAGAAGGGTGTTGAGGATATAGGCGGGCTGCTCCTTCTTAAGCCGCAGGGGCACCATGCCGATAGCCTCTGCAAACTCGGCCACCTGCTCATAATACTGAGGGTCGGTGCCGGGATGGCCCATGACCTCCCCGGTGTTGAAGCGCCAAATCTCGTTGGCAAAGTGCAGAGCCAGATACTTCTGCGGCCGGCCCGTGTACTGAGCGAAGGTGGAGGGCAGCATGGTGGAGGAGTTGGTGGCGATGACCGTCTTCTCCGGCAGATACTTCTGCAGCTCGGAATAGAAGGCAATCTTCTCCTGGGGATTTTCGGCGATGGACTCGATGACCAAATCGCAATCCCGGGCGGCCTCCTCAAAGCTGGTGGTAAGGGTAATGCCCTCGGCAGCCTTGATGACCTGTGCCTTGAGGGCGTCGATTTCCTCGTCGGTCAGGGGTTTCTTGTCGGTTAGTCCGTTGGCATAGGCCAGGGGGTTGGTCTTCATGGCCTCCAGCGTGGCCAGGTAGATACCTTTGAGGCGTTCCAGTTTGGGAAGGGTGCGGCCCACAGAACCTTCGCTCCGCAACCAGATGGTGGTTTTGAACCCTTTGAAGGCGGTTTGGAAAGCGATCTGGCTTCCCAGAACGCCGCCACCAGCGACCGTTACATTCTTGAAGTTCATGGAGTATCCTTTCCGGAGCCGGCCCTTTCGACTGTCGAGCCTCTTTGCCCCTAAACTCGCCCATCGTTCTTTTCGATACATAATGGAGCGAAAAGCGGGAAACTACCACAGTCCATAGTTCTCCCAACTTTTTGAAGTATACACAACCGGAGTTCCGATGTCAATATGAAAAGGGGATTTCACCTAAAAAGGGTGGATTTTGCTTGCAGCCCGAAGCAGCAAGGAGTATACTGTAAAATGAGATTTTAGGTGTGTTTCTTTTTTTGGAAAGGATACTGTACTTATGGCTATACATACACGGTTTTTGTCCGCCGCCCTGGCCGTCTCCCTGCTGGTGACGGCGGGCTGCACTCCCTCAAAGGGCAAGGAGGCGGAGGCTGCGGCTCCTTGCACCCCCTCCCCCACGGCCACCGTATTGGTTACCGCCGCCCCCACAAAAACGCCGGTGCCTACGGCTACGCCTGTGCCGGACCCGCTGCTGAAGGCCTGGCACCTAACCGACCGGGACTTGACCCTGACCCTGCAGCCGGGCGGCGGCTATGAAGCCCTGTGGCACGATAGGTCCGCCCGGGGCAGCTTTGAAGCCAGGGAGGGGCTCTTGACCCTGACCTCCTCGGCGGGGCTGCAGCAGACCCTTTCCTATGTGTGCGACGGCAGCACCCTGACCCTCATGCAGCGGGGGCAGGAGCCGCTGGTGCTCACCGCCGCAGCGGACAGCGCCTTTACCCTCTCCCCCAACGAAGCCGGCGCCCTTAGTGAGGGGCTCGGCGAGAACGCCCCGGCCATCGACCTTGTATATGTGAACAAGGGCGTGGTGACGGTGGAGTTGGTTCCCGGCACCGCCGCCAAGGATTACTGCATGACCTGCCTCAGCACGCCGCTGGTGGAGAACTCCAAAAACTGGATGGCGGTGGAGGGGGACGTGTTCACCACCTTCAAGTATGACGGCAGCTACAACCTGTTTATAAGGGACGAGCAGGGCCGCATCAGCGACCCCTGGCCGTTTGTGGTGGACTCGGGCTATACCTATATCATCCGCTCCGAAGGGCTCACCTCCCTGAAAACGCCCCTCGAGGAAACCGTGGCAGCGGCGGGGAGCAGCGTGGAGGAGCTGAACCGGGCCGTGGCGGAGGATATTTCCGAAGCCGGGTTCTACACCCGCATGGGCGCCATCACCTCCGGGGTGTCCGCCGTGTCCCGCATGGCCGAGCTGGGCTACTCTATCCCCTACCAGGGCCAGGGCAAGTATCAGGACAGGGACGACTGGGGCTTTAACCCCCTGTGGGGCTCCCGGCTACAACACCCCACCGAGGACGGCAACGGCAAGTATTACTTTACGGGCATGCAGTGCGTGGGGTCCATCGTGTGGGCGCTCAAGCAGGCGGGGCTGGACATTTCCAACGGCTCCACGGGCTGGGACATCGGGCGTCTCGGGGAGCTGCAGCGGAGCAACGACAACAAAATCAAGCACTACCAAGCCAAGAGCGGGGACTTTGTCCAGGTGAACAAGCACTATGAGATGGTGCTGGACAGAATCGACACGGACCAGGACGGGGAGGCGGATTCCTTCCTGTTCTATGAGATGATGGCCCCGCACCTGACCTTCTTGATTCTGACCTACCGGAACGTGCAGGGCCGCAACTGGTTCAACATGGATGCCATGTACAATAACCAGGGCCGCCGCAGCGACCGCAACCGCATCTGGGTGGGGACCTCGCACATCCCGGCGGAGGACTTCCCCGACTATCTGCAAGCGGCCCAGAAGGCTTCCGATGAGACCCGGGCCCTGAACCGGTTTGCCCGGATTTGCGGGCTTATGGGCCTCAATGAGAACTTTCCCACCTGGGAGGACGAAGCATGAAAAAGATGAAGAAAGCCCTGCTGTGGCTGCTGATACTGACCCTGACAGTTTCCTTTGCCGCCCCTGCCCTGGCGGAGGAGGAAGCGGAGGGCAGCTATGCCGAAAACCTGACCCGGCGCTGCACCCTCAGCTCCTCCTTGCGCTCCTCGGCCTATAAGAGCAGGCTTACGGACGAGGACTTGCACAGCAACCAGGCCTTTACTTCGGGACAGACCGTGACCCTATCCTGGACGAATGAGGTGCCGGTGCGGGCGGTGTGGCTGGCCTTCAAGGACTACCCCGGCAAGTATCTGGTGCGGCAGATGGACGGCAGCGGCCAGCTGATTTTGGAAACGGAGGGCCCGGGCTACATCAATGAAGCCGTGTATGTAGAGGAGCAGACCCGGCAGGTTCAGGTGGAGGCGGTGGAGGACATCGCCCTTGTTTCCTTCTATGCCTTCGGGCCGGGTGTGGTGCCCAACGACCATCCCTGGGAGCCCACGCCCGAGAAGGTGGACTATATGATTGTGGCCATGCACCCGGACGACGACGTGCTGTTCATGGGGGCCATTGTGCCCATCTACACCGTAAGCGAGGGCCGGGAAGGGACCATCCTCTATACCGCCACCCGGGAGCGGGTCCGCAAGGACGAGGCGTTAAACGGGGCCTGGATTATGGGTCTTCGCAAGGCGCCCATATTGGGCACCATGCCGGACATACCCCCCAGCTATATGGAGCAATACAAGGACACCTTCGCCCTGAAGGATGTGGTGCTGTTTCTGGTGCGGTACTTTCGGGAGTATCGGCCGGAGGTTGTGTTCTCTCACGATGTGAACGGGGAATACGGCCATTGGCAGCACAAGCTGTTGTCCCAGGCGGTACAGGAGGCGGTGCCCCTCTGTGCAGACGAAAGCTACGATTTGCAGTCTTTGGAGCAGTTCGGGGCCTGGGAGATAAAGAAGCTGTATCTGCACCTGTATGAGCAGAACCCTATCTTCCTGCCGGTGCTGGAACCCTTGGAAGCCTTTGGGGGGAAGACCCCCGTGGAGATTGCCCAAGCGGCCTTTGCCTGCCACCAGTCCCAGCTCCCCTCCCGCCACGACGTGCGAAACGAGGGGGTGTACAGCCTGAGCGACTTTGGCCTTGCCTATACCACGGTGGGGCTGGACACGCCGGGGGTCAACGATCCGTTTGAGCATCTGGACCCGGCCACCCTCCACGCCCTGGCTACCCCTACCCCGGCGAGCACGGATACCCCGGCACCGACGGACACGCCTGCCCCCACCTTGGCGCCCACTCCGGAGCCCACCCAGGTCCCCGAGGCTTCCACGGCGGCGCCCACCGCCGTCCAGGTGCCGTTGGAGGAACCGGAAACGGCTCCCGCCTCTCCCCTGCCGGTGCTGATTGGCGGAGGTGTTTTGGGGCTGATTCTAGTGGTGCTGGGCTTTGTAAGAAAGGTGACCTGGCAGCGGGCGCTGCTGTGGGTCCTCGGCGGCTTGCTGCTGCTAATCGCCCTTTGGGGGCTGCTGCTGCCCCGCCGGGCAAAGGAGGCAGCCGCCCCTGTGCCCACGGCAAGCCCCATACAAACCGAGGCTCCGGAGCCGACCCCGGCACCTGCCTCCGAGCCCACTCTCACGCCAGAGCCTACCCCAAAGCCCACGCCGGAGGCGGTGCTTCTCTTTGGGCAGGAGCTGGCCTTGGACACCCGGGAGCTGGACCTTCGGCAGGAGGAAGCCTCCGTGGAGGAGCTTTGCGAGCTTCTCTCCCCCTTTCCCGGTTTACAGCGGGTGTATCTGCCCCTGAGCCTGGGGGTGGATCCGGATGTGTCCCCCCTGGCAAAGGCGCACCCCGGCACGATGTTTGTGTATGAGGTCAGCTTCTTTGGGCAAACCCTGTTTACGGATGCCCCGGAGGCGGACATCAGCAAGGTGAAGCTGGCAGACCCCCAACAAGTGGCTGCTGCCATGGAGAAACTCCCGCTGCTTACGAAGCTCGTCATGTGCGACTGCGGCCTTGACAACCGGCAGATGGAGGAGCTGATGGCACAGTTCCCGGAGGTGGAGTTTGTGTGGAACATCAAAATCGGCACCCACACCCTGCGGACCGATGCCATCGGGTTTTCCACCAAGAACCCCACCAAGTACACCAAGCCCTACTATTCCGACGCCTACAACCAGAAGGTGAAGAACACCAAGCGGCTGAAGGAGGGGGACATTGCGGATTTAAAGTATTGCACCAAGCTTCAGGCGCTGGATTTGGGGCATAACTATCTGACCAATGCGGATCTGGAGGTGCTGCAATACCTGCCCCACCTGCAGATACTCATTCTGGCGGACAACAAGCTGACGGACATCAGCGCCCTAAGCGGGCTCAAGGAGCTAAAGTATGTGGAACTGTTTATGAACCGGATTCCGGACATGAGCCCCCTGGTGGGCTTAAAGGAGCTGGTGGATATCAACATCGCCAACACGCATTTACAGAGCATCGAACCCTTGAAACAGTTCACCCAGGCCGAGCGGCTCTGGTTCTCCATGAATGACCTCACGATGGAGCAGAACCGGGAGGTGGCTGAGGCTCTGCCTAACTGCGAGTGCAACTACCACGCCACCAACGAAACCGACGAGGGTTGGCGGGAGCATCCCCGGTATGAATGGGTGCTGAGCTACTTCCCCAAAGGCGGCGTCAGCTATTAAAAGTGCTGGTTCAGCAGGTTCAGATACACGGAATCGTATAAATCCACTTCCCCTGCCACGGCAAAGATATCCTGTACCCCATAGCCCTCTATGGTTTCCGAAAGCGAGCCCATGAGGGCTTTGTCATAGTATCGTGGATCATAGACGATAACCCGGTCATAGCAGCAGAGGAAATAGGAAACGGTGCACAGGCCGAAGGAATCCGTAATCATACAGCAGGTCTTTGGCTGTGCATCCGCCGGCAAGTCCGTCCGGGTAACCACCGTCAACTGCCCGTGGGGTCCCCCCAGATAGCAGGCGTATCTATCCTCCTGCTTGGCGTTCTCGTCGATAAAGGGCACCACTTCATAATTGTTTGGGGCCGAATACCGCCGCACCTCCACCGGGTGCAGGGGGGTGAGCAGGTCCAGGGTGTCCGGGTTTTGCATAAGGCGCTTGTTCCTCGTGTCCCGGTAGACGGTGCCCAGGAAGGGATACTCCTGCTGTTTGGGGAAGGCGTCATAATCCGGCAGGCTTTGGCCCACCTCCTCCATTAGGCGGCTCACCACCAGATAGGCCCCGTAGGGGGTCCAATGGCGGTCGGAACGGAAGTACACATACTCCCCCCGAAGCAGGGGCTCGGAGAGCAAATCCGCCGCCGAGATGACGGACACGTTCTGTGGGGTGACGGCGTGCAAAAAGGGCTCAATCTCCGAGGTCATGCCCCGGGGGTCGGCATAGCTTTGCAGCCGGGCAGCCCGGGAGCTTAGCGGCGCCACCGTCATCACCAGCCGTCCGTTCTCCGGCAGCAGGGAGGCATAGGCGCTGAGCAGCTGGCCCTGGCGCAGCAGTTCCCCCTGGGACTTGGTGATGCCGGCAGATTTCTTGTCCCCGTCCATAAGATAGAAGTGGAGTTCACGGGGCCAGGCCGTCAAGTCCACCGGCTCCTTGGTGGGCCGGGGGGTGGCCGTAGCCGGTGCAGGGGAAGCGGCGGCATCCGGCTGGGGCGTAAGGGGCGGCACCGCCGTAGGCTGGGCGGTGGGCCGAGGGGTAACGGCGGCGGCGGTTTGCTCCGCCAGCGCTCCATAGTCCATGACCTGGCCCTCATCCTCGCTGACCCGGGCATAGTCCTCCCAGGTGGCCAGGCTCCCCACCTGGCGCAAATCCTGGCTCCAGGCAATCAACCTTCTGCGGCCGGGGAAATGGTCCGCCAAATATGCCTCCAGCCCCTCGGCAAAGGCGCCGGACTTCCACGCCGAAAGGGACAGGCCGGGCCGCGTTGCTAACAGCCGGTTTTCACTTTCGGAAAAGGTTTCTCCCTCAGGGGTCAGCACCACTTCATACACCCCCACCAGCAGCAGGGCCAAAAGGGATGCAATTGCCAGGACGGCCAGAAGATTCTTCTTCATAGGGGTTCCCTCTAAAAACGGAAATACAGGAAGGGGTTGAAGCTCTGCCCCACCAAAAAGAGAAGGGAAAGGCCCAGGGTTCCCAGGGAAATCAGGGCCTTCACATAGGGCCCCCAGGGGGTGGGTCCCTTCTTTTCGGCCCACTTGCGAAGCGGCAGGCAGCAGACTGCCGCCACGAGGAGCAGCAGCCCGTTCTGTTTAAGGGCATAGACGCCGTAGGCATCCTTGAGGGCCACGGCCCAGGGGGCGAACATGGCCCTAAGCTGCAGGACCGCCTGGGGCAGGGACTCGTTGTTAAAGAGCACGAAGCCTGCCGCCACCAGCACCAGCACCAGCACATGGCGAAGGACGGCGGGGGTCCGTTCCAGGGTGGTTTTGAGCACCGTTCGCTCCAACACGATGAACAGGCCAAAGTACAGGCCCCAGATTAGATAGTTCCAGTTGGCCCCGTGCCATATGCCGGTAAGGCCCCACACCACCGCCATGTTCCTTATCCAGCGGCCGCGGCTGACCCGGTTGCCCCCCAGGGGGATGTATACATACTCCCGGAAAAAGGTGCCCAGGGAGATGTGCCACCGGCGCCAGAACTCGGAGATGCTTTTTGAAACGAAGGGGGCATCGAAGTTTTCCAGGAACGTGAAGCCCAGCATCTGCCCCAGGCCTATGGCCATGTCCGAATAACCGGCAAAATCGAAGTACAGCTGCAAGCAAAAGAGCACCGCCCCCAGCCAGCCGGAGAGGAAGGACATCTCTGCCGGTGCGGGCAGCCCCTGGAGCACCTCCCCGCACAGGTTGGCCAGCAGCACCTTTTTCCCCAGGCCCAGGGCAAAGCGGAAGAACCCCTCCCCCATGGCCTTGGCTGTGACTTGGCGGCTGTAAATAGCCTGGGCCACCTGCTGGTAGCGGACGATGGGCCCGGCAATCAGCTGGGGGAACAGGGAAACATACAGCAGCAGCCACAGGGGATTGGTCTGCACCGGGGCCTCTTTGCGATACACGTCCACGGTGTAGGTAAGGATTTGAAAGGTGTAGAAGGAGATGCCGATGGGCAGCTGCAAGGGGGCCAAGACAAAGTCTATTCCCAGCAGGGCGCACAGGTTGTTCAGCAAAAACGGGGTGTACTTAAAATAGACAAGGGCGCTCAGGCTGATGACGACCCCCAGAATAAGGGCCAGCCGGCGGATGGTTGGGGAAGAAGATCCGTGGATGATGCGGGCGCAGACATAGTTCACGCCGGTGGAAAACAGCATGGCCGCCATCCAAATCGGCTCCCCCCAGGCATAGAACAGCAGCGACGCCACCAGCAAAATGGCGTTGCGCCAGGTTTGGTTCTTCACCAGGGTATGCAGGAGCACCGTAACGGGCAAAAACAGGCACAGGAACGTGAGCGACGAAAAAACCATAACTACCTCTTTGTACGCATATAGTAGCATGGGCAAAAAACGATGTCAATCAACGGCAGCGCAATTGCCCCGGAAGTATTGATAAAACCGGCGGTTGGTGATATGCTGTCACAGACGAAAGGTAATGGGTATGATTTTTCAAGACAGATATTTGCGGGCGTGGGCCGAGATTGACCTAAGCGCCCTGGAGCATAACTTTGACGCCGCCCGGGAGCACCTGCCCCAGGGGGTTTTGCTGTCGGCGGTAATCAAGGCCAACGCCTACGGTCACGGGGCGGTGGCGGTAGCCAAGTGCCTGGAAGGCAAGGCGGACCGCTTCGCCGTGGCCATGACGGACGAGGCCGTGGAGCTGCGAAAGGCGGGCATTACCACCCCCATCTTTTTGCTGGGTCCGGTGCCGGAAAGCGACTTCGAGAGCATCGTAGCCTATAACATCGAGGCGGCGGTGCCCTCCTATGCCTTCGGCCAGGCCCTGTGCGCCTATGGGCAGAAGGTGGGCAAGGTCATTCCCTATCATGTGGCGGTGGACACGGGCATGGGCCGCATCGGCTTTGACTGCCGGGAGACCGCCGTGGAGGAGGTGGCTAAGCTCAGCCGGCTCCCCGGGGGAAAGTTGGTGGGGGTGTTCAGCCACTATGCCATGGCGGACACGGCGGATAAGACCTTTGCAACGGCGCAGACGGACCGGTTTGCGGCCTTCTGTGAGGGGCTAAGGGAACGGGGAGTAACCATTCCGCTTAGGCATATCTGCAACAGCGCAGGGCTTATCGAGCTAAACGAGAAGTTTGACATGGTCCGGGAGGGCATCATCCTCTACGGGCTCCAGCCCTCCCACGAGGTGGACCTAAGCCGCATCGGCGGCGTGCAGCCGGTCATGGCGCTAAAGTCCCACATCTCCTTTATCAAGACCGTCCAGGAGCCCACCCCCATCAGCTACGGCTGCACCTATGTGGCTGCGCCCGGCACGGTGGTGGCCACCGTGTCCGCCGGGTACGCCGACGGCATCTCCCGGCAGCTAAGCAACCGGGGGCAGGTGCTGCTTCACGGCCAGCGGTGCCCCATCCTGGGCCGGGTGTGCATGGACCAGTTTATGATCGACATCACCCACGTGCCCGCCCGGGTGGGGGACACGGTGACCATCTTTGGCCGGGACGGGGACGAGCAAATCACCGCCGACGACGTGGCGGACCTTATCGGCACCATCGGCTACGAAGTCACCTGCCTGGTGACCCCCCGGGTCCCCCGCGTGTACCTAAGTCAGGGGCAGATGGTGTCCATCGACCGGCCGCTGATACAGTAACCCTCCGGCGCCGCACCCAAGGAGAGGAGCCGCCCCTTCCGTCACGGGCAGCAAGCTGCCCGTGCCACCTCCCCCATTGCTACGCAACGGTGGAGGCAAGGGTGTTCCAAAAGCCTTCCCCTTGAGGGGAAGGTGGCGCGGCGAAGCCGTGACGGATGAGGTGGCATACTAAAAGCCCGGGGCCGTGAGGCACCCGGGCATTCCTTCATGGAGCGAAGCGAGAAATCATGGCGCAGCCAATTCATGGGCGGCAGCCCAATTCATGGCGAAGCCAATTCATTCAATGATTTGCACCTCACGGTGCATGAATTGCCCTGCGGGCATGAAATGAACCTGGCGGTTCGTGAATTGACGGCTATCGCCGTCATGAATTGCCGCCGGGGGGCGGCATTTGGGCCGTTAAAATCCTCTTTCGAGTTTCTTAACGGCCCCATTCTTTGAACGGTTTGTTACTCTGCGGCGTAGACGCTGACGGTCTTCTTCCCCAGATGGCGGGTCTCGAAACGGACCACGCCGTCAATCTTGGCAAACAGGGTGTCATCCTTGCCGATACCGACGTTGGTGCCGGGATGGAAGTGGGTGCCCCGCTGGCGAACCAGAATGTTGCCGGCGAGGACGGCCTGACCGTCTGCCTTCTTGGGTCCAAGACGCTTGCTTTCGCTGTCTCTGCCGTTACGGGTGGAGCCTACGCCCTTCTTATGGGCGAAGCGTTGCAGATTCATCGTAAACATAGCTCATACCTCCCTGTATGATATCTTGAGGGATTTGGGATAGGCCTGCTGCAAAGAAGTGAGCCCGGCGACCATGGTGGAAAACACGATGGCGGCCCGGTCCATATCCTGCCCAGACGCATCCTTCGACAATACGCAGCGGGAATATCCATCGTCCAGATGAATCGCTGCATCCAATTTCAACACATCCGTGATGCCCAAACAGGCGGTGTCCGTGATGGCGGAGATGCCCGCACACACGATATCCTCTCCTGCGGCACCTTGATTGGCGTGCCCCTTGAGTTCAAACCCTACGGGAATCTCCCTCTCGGTGAACACGGTGACCCTGACCATACAGGTTAGGCGATGGCCGTAATCTCAACCTTGGTGTAAGGCTGACGATGGCCGTTCTTCTTGCGGATGTTCTTCTTGGGCTTATAACGGAAAACGATAACCTTCTTGCCCTTGCCATGCTCCACGACCTTACCGGTAGCCTTCACACCCTCCACAACAGGGGTACCCACGGTGACCTTGTCACCGTCTGCCACCAGCAACACGTCGAAGCTGACCTCGGCACCCACTTCGGCTTCCAGTTTCTCCACGCAGAGAACATCACCGACCTGGGCCTTATACTGCTTACCACCGGTCTGAACGATTGCGTACATTTGTGCTTCCTCCTTCTTCCCAGACTCGCTTGAAACGGTGACGGGCCGTTGCCCATGCTTATTAAACCGGCTCAATGCGGCTCACCGGGCTATTATACCCCGGCCGGCTCCCTGTGTCAACCGAATTTTTGCACAAAACGGCGGCTTTTTTACTCCAGGAAATCCTTCAGCTTCTTGCTGCGGGAGGGGTGGCGGAGCTTACGCAGGGCCTTGGCTTCAATCTGGCGAATGCGCTCCCGGGTCACGTTAAACTCCCGGCCCACCTCTTC
The DNA here is from genome assembly GCA_017451295.1 of Clostridia bacterium. Taxonomy (GTDB): domain Bacteria; phylum Bacillota; class Clostridia; order Christensenellales; family CAG-138; genus RUG472. Next base: position 13,489 of record JAFSPW010000031.1, on the reverse strand, counting down.
GAGCGTCCGCGCTTTTCCATCGTCCAGGCCGTACCGAAGGCGCAGCACCCGGGCCTCCCGGGGGGTCAGGCTGCTTAGAACCTCCATGAGCTGCTCCTTGAGCAGCGTGGAAGCCACGGCCTCTGCGGGGGCGGGCGCATCGTCGTCGGGGATGAAGTCGCCCAGGTGGGAATCGTCCTCCTCGCCGATGGGTGTTTCCAGGGATACGGGCTCCTGGGCAATCTTGAGAATCTCCCGAACCTTCTCCTCGGAGATGCCCATCTCCTTGGCGATTTCCTCCGGGCGGGGATCGCGGCCATACTCCTGGACCAGCTGCCGGTTCACCCGGATGAGCTTGTTGATGGTCTCCACCATGTGTACGGGGATGCGGATGGTTCTGGCCTGGTCCGCAATGGCCCGGGTGATGGCCTGGCGAATCCACCAGGTGGCATAGGTGGAGAACTTATAGCCCTTGCGGTAGTCGAACTTTTCCACCGCCTTGATAAGGCCCAGGTTCCCCTCCTGAATTAAGTCGAGGAACAGCATGCCCCGGCCCACGTAGCGCTTGGCAATGGACACCACCAGGCGCAAATTGGCCTCCGCCAGCTGATGCTTGGCCTCCTCGTCCCCTTCGGCCATGCGGGCGGCAATCTCCACCTCCTCCTGGGGGTTGAGCAGGGGCACCTTGCCGATTTCCTTGAGGTACATGCGGACCGGGTCGTCGATGTTGATGCCCTCGGTGACGGAGAGGATGGTCTCCACCTCGGCAATCTCCTCGTTGATGTCCTCGGGGACCTCCACATCCTCCACCACGTCGATGTTCTGCTCTTCCAGGGCTTCATAGAGCCGCTCCACCGCCTCCTGGTCCAGCTCCAGCTCCTGCAAGGCATCCATAATCTCCTTGTAGCTAAGGACACCCTTTTGCTTGCCCGCCTCCAACAGCTCGGCAATGCGGGTCTTGGGGTCCTTCTGGGCAACGGCTTTCTTGGTGTTTTCGTCCATGTTCTTCTCCTTTTTATTTTCCGCGTATCAATTCGGTGATTTGCTTCAAAATGGCGCTGCGCTCCGCCTCCGTTATGTCCGTGCGCGTAAGCTGTTGCTGCAGTTCCAGCCGCTGCTGCTCCCGGTTCAGCTGCCGCAGCCGGTGCAGGCAGTCGAGCGCCGTCTTCTCCGGCTCCACCATGTCCTGCTCCTGTCGGATAAGGGCGGTGAGCAGCTGGGCGTTCTCCCTGTCCTGGGCCGCCACATAGGCGGGAAACTGGAAATTGGGCTGGGCCATGGCCAGGAAAACTTCCGCATAGACCCCTTCGAGCACATCCTCCACCCCCGCCTGTGCCAGGGCGGCGTGCGCCCGCCTGTCCTTCAGGGCGCAGGTGAGCATGGTCCTCAGATACTTCTGCTTCGCATCCTCCTCCTGCTGGGGCTTGCGATAGGTCGTTCTAAAAAAGCGCTGGGGCTGCTGCCCTTCGGTCCTGTCCCGTCGCCCCTGCTCTCGAATGGACTCGAGCTCGTAGCCCGTCTTCTGGGCGATGAGCTTGAAGTATCGCTCCTGCTCCACGGGCTGCAAAGTCCCCACGAAGGCGCAGGCTTTCAAGGCAAACTGTTCCCGGCCGTCCTCCGTGTCCAAATCCTGCTCCCGGGCCAGGGTCTCAATCTTAAAGGCGTTGAGGGTGAAGGCGTTCTGCTTCAGGTTATCAAAGCCCTCCTTGCCGTAAATCTGCACGTATTCATCCGGGTCCAAATCATCCGGGAACACGATGACCCGGACGGACAGCCCCTGCTGGCTTAGAATCTCCAAGCCGCGAATGGTGGCGTTCTGACCGGCGGCGTCCCCGTCGTAGGCGATGTAGACCGTGTCCACATAGCGCTTGAGGAGCCTTGCCTGCTGCTCCGTCAGGGCGGTGCCGAGGCTGGCCACGGCGTTGGTGACCCCGGCCTTATAGAGGCCGATAACATCCATATACCCTTCCACCATGATAAGGTCCGTCAGCTTGCTGCCCTTTTGCAGGTGAAGGCCGTACAGGTTGTTCCGCTTGTTGTAGATGGGGGTGTCCCCGGTGTTGATGTATTTGGGCTTGCTGTCGTCCAGCACCCGGCCGCCAAAGCCCAGGACCTGGCCCCCCACCCCCTGGATGGGGTACATGAGCCGGTTCCGATAGGCATCGTAGACCCGGCCGGAGTTGGGGTTCTTCACCAGCAGCCCCGCATCCAGCAGCTCCTTTTCCAAGAAGCCCTGCTTTTCCATGTGCTGCATCAGGTTGTCCCATCCCTCGGGGGCATAGCCGATGCCAAAGCGCAGGATGATGTCCTTCACGAGGCCCCGCTTTTGGGCATAGTCCCGGCCGGGCTGACCCTTTTCCCCTAAGAGCTGCTCGCAATAGAACCGGGCAGCGGCGCGATTTACCTCGTACAGCCGCTCCCGATAGGCCCGCTGGCGGCTGAGCTCCCGGTCGTTTCTCTCCTCCGGCAGCTCCATGTGGGCTCGCTCCGCCAGCAGCTTTACCGCCTCGATGAAGCTCAGATGCTCCATGTCCATGATAAACTGAATCACGGTGCCCCCGGCGTGGCAGCCGAAGCAGTAGAACAGCTGTTTGTCAGGGGACACGGAAAAGGAGGGTGTCTTCTCCCCATGCAGCGGACAGCAGGCCCAGAGCTTTCGACCCTTGGGCTTGAGGGCCACATAGGAGGAAATCACCTCCGTAATCTCGTTTTTGGACAGAAGCTCGTCCATCCATTCCTGACTGAATGCCAAAGCTATCCTCCCCCGCGGCCTTAGTTCCAGGCCTTCGGAACAAACAAGCGCTGATACTCGCTGATGGCGTAGGTGTCCGTCATGCAGGCAATATAGTCTGCCGCAATCTGCTGGGGGCCATCCTCCGGCAGATGGAGCAAGAACTCTTCGGGCAGCAACTCCACATGCTCCAGATAATAGGTATAGAGGGCTTCCACCACCCCCCGTGCCTTCTGCTCCTCCCCCTTGGCCAGGGGGTTGAAGTACACGTTCTCATACATAAAATCCCGGAGCGTATCAAACTCCCGCCCCGCCTCGTCGGTAAAGGCGACATAGGGCTTTCCCCGGCTGGCCCGGAGCACGTCTAAAATCATGCTGTTGATTCGCTGGCTGTGGCTCTCCCCAAAGCGCTTGCGGCAGCTCTCGGGCACGTCCTGCGCCCGCAGCACCCCGGCCCGAACGGCGTCGTCGATATCGTGGTTCACATAGGCGATTCTATCGGACAGGGACACCACCTTCCCCTCCAGGGTGGCAGGGGTGCATTTTTTCGGGTGGTTCAAAATGCCGTCCCGGACCTCAAAGGTCAAATTCAGCCCCCGGCCGTCGTTCTCTAACTTGTCCACCACCCGAAGCCCTTCCCGGTTGTGGCTGAAGCCTCCCGGCACCAGGCGGTTGAGGACCCCCTCCCCCGTGTGTCCGAAGGGGGTGTGGCCAAGGTCGTGGCCCAGGGCGATGGCCTCGGTCAAATCCTCGTTCAGGCTCATGGCCCGGGCGATGGTTCGGGCAATCTGGGACACCTCCAGGGTGTGGGTTAGCCGCGTGCGGTAGTGGTCCCCCAGGGGGGCTAAGAACACCTGGGTCTTGTGCTTTAGCCGCCGGAAGGCCTTGCAATGGAGAATCCTGTCCCTGTCGCGCATGAAGCAGGTGCGAATCTCACAGGGCTCGATGTCCCTTGCCCGGCCCTTGCTCTGCAGGCTCAACGTGGCATAGGGGGACAGGTTCTGCTGCTCCCATCGCTCCCAGCGCTCTCGGGTGCATTCCTCGGCCATGGCGTATCCCTCCGTTTTCTCTAAAATGAATACGCCGATTTTGCCCATTTTCCTTTTTGTTTTTTGTATTTTCCCCCAAAATGGTGCATAAAAACGGGGATGTACAGAGCCATTTTGGTTTTGCACATCCCTGTGTTTTGTTTTTTACCGTTATGATACCTTTACATACTTATTGAAAATCCAAATGTTCAGCCCATAGTAGTCTGCCAGATACCAACTGCCTGACATGTCCAGTATAGTAAAGGTCTCCCCCTTTGAAACGGTTCCCAGCTTGGCGTATTTGGTACCGGGTCCCTTGCGAACATTCACCCAGGATTTGCAGTTGTAGACGGTGCCGGTCCGCCCTATAGGGGAGGGCTTTATATACTTTTTGGCTATCCAGGCAACCCCGTCGTCATACTCCACCATGTACCAGCTACCGTATATATCCTTAATGATATACTCCTCGTTCTTCCAGGCGGTACCCACCTGGGCATACTTAGTGCCCGGGCCGCTGCGGATGTTCACCCAGGACTTACAGTTATAGACAATGCCCGTCCAGCCCACATAGGTGCCCGAGATATCTACCGTCAGAACAGCCTCATAGGTGTATACGCTGCCATCGTTGTTGCTCACTAGGCACCGGTAGGCATTGCCATCCATGGAATAGGTAACCTTTTTCAGGGTCAGCTTGCTCTTGGTGGCCTTGGGCACATCCTCCCAGCCGCTGCCGTCGTCCACCTGCCATTGGTATTTCTTGGCTCCCTTCGCCTTCAAGCTGAAGGCTGCATTCTTCCCCAGCTTAACCACAGCATTTTTGGGCTGGGTGCTGATGGTGGGCGGCACCAGGTTCACGGTCAGATATGCGCTGTCGGTATAGGCAGTACCCACCCCGTTGCTTACCAGGCAGCGATACGCATACTCCCACTCCGCCATGGACTTTACCGTCTTCACGCTCAGTGTTTTCTTGGTCGCCTTGGGCACATCCTCCCAGGATAGTCCGCCGTCCATGCTCACCTGCCACTGATAGGTCTTGGCCCCGGTAGCTTTCACGGAGAACTTGGCCGTCTTTCCGTTGTTCACCGCCACACCCTTGGGCTGGGTCACAATCACCGGCGCCCCCTCCGGCGCCACCGGCGTGGGCACCACTGTCGTTTCATAATGCCAGGTTGCGTCCAACAACTCCTCGTTATCATCGCCAATGGTAATCATCTCCCGCTGAGTCTCTGTGCCGGCGTAGTATATATGTTTCAGATTATCACAATAATTGAATGCGCTCAGTTCTATATATGTAATACTTTCCGGCAGGATGACGGTAATCAGTCTGTCGCAGCCGCTGAAGGCTGCCCAGCCAATGCTGGTGACACCGTTTTCAATAGTGATGCTGGTCAGGCTGGTGCAGCCAGAGAACATCCCGCCGCCGATGCTGGTGACGCTGCCGGGAATGGTGATGCTGGTCAGGCTGGTGCAGCCAGAGAACGCACCGCCGCCGATGCTGGTGACGCTGTCGGGAATGGTATAGCTCCCCTGTTTTCCATCAGGACACTTTATAAGTGTCTTTATGTCCTTAGAAAACAATACCCCGTTCACAGAGCAGTAATTGCTATTTCCCTCAGCCACCTGAATGCTAGCCAACCTGCTGCAGCCAGAGAACGCATTTTCTACGATGCTGGTGACGCTGGCGGGAATCGTGATGCTGGTCAGGCCGGTGCAGTTATAGAACGCTGCCCACCCGATGCTGGTAACAATGTTGCCGATTGTGACGCTAATCAGCTTGGGACAGTAAGAGAATGCATGCTCTCCGATGCTAGTGACGCTGTTGCCTATGGTAACTCTGGTCAATCTAGTGCAGCTACTGAACGCATACTCGTCGATGCTAAGAACGCTGTCGGGAATGATGATGCTAGTCAGGCCGGGACAGACGCAGAATGCAAAGCTACCGATGGCGGTGACACAATCGGGAATAGTGTAGCCTCCCTGCTTTCCACCCGGATATGCAATAAGTGTCTTCTTATCCTTGGAAAACAGTACTCCATCCATGGAACAGTAATTGCAATTCCCCTCAGCCGCCTGAATTTCAGTCAAGCTGGAACAGCCAGAGAACACATTCCAGCCAATGCTTGACACGCCGCTGCCAATGGTAATGCTGGTCAGGCCGGTGCAGTCAGAGAACGCACTACTCTCGATTTTTGTAACGCTATCGGGGATTATGATGCTAGTTAGACTAGTGCAGCCCCGGAACACTTCCCAGCCGATGCCAGTGAGCCCTTCAGGCAGAGACACTGACTTTATTTTTTCTTCGTAGGGGCCCCACGGATCATAGTAATTCATCTCTCCACTGCCCTCAATGACCAGAGTGCCGGTGTGCCCATAGAACGCCCAGGTCAAATTATCCCCACAGGTGCCGGTAGCGGTGGGAGTGGGTGTTGTTTCATAGTGCCAGGTGGCTTCAAGGAGCTCTTCGTTTCTATTATCAATTGTAAGCAGCTGTTTTCTCTGTTCCTTTGTCCCTTTGTAGTAAACATCCGTGGGGCCATCGGCACACAAGAACGCTCCGACGCCAATATTCCTTACACTGACAGGAATGGTGACCGTAGATATCTCACAATCATCAAAGGCTCCGCCGCTGACGTCAGTAACCCCATCGGGAATGACGACCGCTCCCTCCTCCTGGGCTATATCAGCAAATCCATTGCCAAAGCCATACAGCACATTCCGTATCACAATGTACCCCTTGTTGCCTAAATTAAAGCATCCGCAAAAGGCGGCGTCACCAATGGTAGTCACACTATCCGGAATGGTGGTCTCCAGATTCCAACAATTAAGGAAAGCCGATTCACCAATGGTGGTCAGTCCTTCAGGAAGGGTAATGGCACCCACCCCGCAGCAGAAGAATGCCCCGTTCCCAATGGATTTTACTGTACTGGGAATGTTGACCTTCATATCAAAACATTCCACAAACGCAAAGTTGCCGATATGTGTCAACCCTTCGGGAAGAGACACGGTTATGGATTCAAGACCCACCCAAGGAGCATTAGGCCAAGTATAGTCATACATAGCCCCGGTGCCGGTGATGGTCAGAGTGTTAGTGGAAGTGTTTAGAGACCAGGTTAGGTTTTTGCCGCATTTACCGGAGCTGGCGGACATGGAATCCACATCCTGAAGATCTGACTGGTCCATGAATTCAGGCTCGCTGGCGGTATCCGGTGCAACCGTGGCCTTAGCCACGGCGGTGGGTTCCGATTGAATCTCCTCCACGGCGGGCAGTTCCTCCGGGGGCAGTTCATCCTCCGCCAGGGTGGCAAAGGGGAGGGCCGTCAGGAGAAGAAGGACGGCCAGGAGAAGGGACAGGGTGCGTTTGGTCATGTGAGATAGCCTCCATTCCGCATAGAATCACGCCTATAGTATAAACTGTCGTATTATAGATATCAAGAGATATTTATAACATTATTTTTGCGTGAATGGAATTGGGCTATACTGTCAGCAGAGGTGATAGTATGGAGAAAAAGGGACTGCCCTTGAACGACAACCGCCAATATTATATTGAGCTGGGGTATAACATTGCCTACTATCGCAAGCATGCGGGATTGACCCAGGAGGCGCTGGCGGAGAAGGTGGGCATCAGCCGGCAGCACTTAGGGGCCATTGAAGCGCCGAACCTGGTGCGGCCCATCTCCCTGGAGCTGCTGTTCAACTTAGCTCAGGCGCTGCAGGTAGCGCCCTATAAGCTGCTGGTATTCCGGGAATAAGGAAGCAATGGGCAAACAAAAGGAGACTGCTGGAACAGTCTCCGTTTTTTTATAGATTTCTCCGCTCGCTTTGCTCGGTCGAAATGACAGCCGGGGGAGGTGCTCGCTTTGCTCGGTCGAAATGACAGCCGGGGGGTGTCGTCACATCTTGGGGATATAGTAGAAATCGTGAATCTGGCGGCTCTGGCCCAGGCCCTTGTCGCTGACCAGCTTGCCGTTGAAGAACATGCCCGCCGTGGCGCCGCCATCGAGGTTGTAAGCCCGGGTGCAGCCGAGCTGGTGCATGAGCTGGGAGAGGCCCTCCATGTCGATGCAGGTGTACCTATCCCGGGTCTTATAGTAGGGCACATAGACGAAGCAGTAGTGGCCCGGCTCATAATAGCCCACGGCGTTGCGGATGTTGTCGTGACCCACCTGGTTGGGGTCGTTGAAGACGGTCTTGGGCTGGCCGTTTGCATCCAGCAGCTCCGGCCCAAAGCCCAGAATCTGCCACACGGTCTCATCCCCCAGAATCTGCTCCACGGGCACCTCGGAAGCCAGATACGTTTCCATGCGCCCGTCCGTATAGATGACGGCCACATCGCGCTTTTCATCGTGCTCCGCCTGCAGCTGCTCCCCGTTGCGGATGACGAGGCCAACCTTGCGGGAGAGGGTGAAGTCCCCGGACACGGCGAAGATGGCGTTCTCCTTCTTGGCCACATCCACCAGCCAGTCGTTGGTCCAAATCTTGTCCCAGGACTTGGCGGGGGCGCTGCGTAGATCCTCCATATTCTGGAAGTACACATCCGCCACGAAATAGTTGAAGGTATGGTTGGTGAGGGTCTTGGAGTCGTCCACCACGCGGCTGATGAAGATAGCCACCCGGTCGGACTGGTAGCTGTTCTCTGTGAGCACCGGCGTGCCCTCCACGAACTTATCCGCAAACTTGCCGTCCAGCACGCCAAGCCTGGGCACGGGGGTAGAAGTAGGCTCCGGCGCAGGCTCCAAAGTGGGTTCGGGGGTGGAGAGAGGCTCCGCCGTGGGTACCAGGCTCACATCCACCGTCAGCTCCACCGTCCTGGGCTCCGGGGTGCTTTGTTCCGGGGCGGCTTGCGTCTGCATAACAGGAACCTCTGTGGGCTCCATCTCCGTCACCGCCTGGCCCCGGGTACACCCCAGCAGCAGGCAGGCAAGGCCAATGAGTATATAGGACCGTTTCAACACAGTTTTCACCTTTCTACAGTTGCTGTGCTGATTATACTCCATTCGACAGGAATTGGATACGGACAACTTGTCAACAAATCGTAAAAAGTGACCGCTATCCCTCTGCCTGCTATGACCAGTCCACCTCCCCCGTAAGGCAGCTTAGGTCCGTGGGCAGCTCCTGTGGTGGCTCTTGTGTGGGCAGGGCCTCATCCCCTGCCGGGGCGGCGCTTAAGGCAAGGGGCGGCAGGCTGAGGATGTCCACATCCACGGGACCCTCCAACGTTTCAAAGCGGAGGGTGTGCGCCTTGAGCACGTCCTCCCAGGAGGATTCGGGGACACTCACCAGCAAATATTCCCTGGCGGCGCCGGGATAGATAGAATCGGCGGCGGTAAGACGGCTTTGCACCTCACGTATGGAGGCGAGCATGGAGAACTCTATATCCGTTCCGGGCTGAGCCCCCACCAGAAGGCCACGATTCACACGGGGGACCCCGGGCTCGGGTATCATGGGCTCCGTGCCGAAAAACACCCGATAGTGCTGCCAGCTTCCCCGGCTGTCCTCAAAGAAGTGGACCGCCAGCTTGGGACCGGGGCCGGTGTTGGCCGTGGCCCATTCCACCTGAAAGCTATCGGAGAGGAAATAGAGCTCCGGGCCGTCCGCCTCCTCAAAGCGATGCTGGGCCAAGAGGATATAGCCATCCTCCGGGTCCTCCCGGCTGTCCCAGCGATACTTTAAACCGCAGAGCCACAGCTCCTCCGGCTCCGGCTCCCCTCTGTGGTTGAGGAAGTCAAGGACGCTCCCACTCAGGGCCTGTAACTTCTCCTCGTTTTCAAAGTCCAGGGACGGGGACAAGCAAATCACCTTGGTGGTCCCCTGCCAGGGATTGCTGACGGGGGGTTCCGGGGTCAAGGTGGGTTCCGGCAGCAGGGCGGCGGCCTGAGGTTCCTTCCCATGGCCTAGAAAGCCCGCCAGCAGAATCACCAGGCAGGCGGCGGCCGCCCCCAGGCTCAGCACGCCGGCGAAGACTTTGGCGGCGGAGGGTCTGCTTTTGCCGCTGACCCCGGCGGCGGACAGGGCGGTTTTGAGGCCCTTCTCAAAGGACGGGGGCATCTGGGGGAACAGCTTGTTCTGCAAGCTGTTTTCAAAATCATCTTTCTTCATCTGATTGTCTCCTTTTCCTGCAGCTGGCGGCGAAGGCTGGTTCGAGCCCGGGACAGGCGGCTTCGGACCGTCCCCTCGCTCACCTCGGTGAGCCTTGCAATCTCTTTTGTGTCGTAGCCTTCGTAATAGTAGAGGGTGATGGTGAGGCGCTCCTCGGGGCTCAGGCAATCGAAGGCCCGGTTTAGGTCCAGGTCCGGCACGACCATTTCATAGGAAAGCTCCTGCTCGTTTACATCGAGCACAGGCCGTCGGCTTTTGAGCAGGTCGAAGCATTCGTTCTTCAGAATTTGTATGAGCCAGGTCTTAAAATAGGCCCGCTGCTTCAATGCGCTAAGATGTTTATAGGCCTTTAGCACCGCGTTTTGGGCGGCGTCCTCGCAATCGGTTCTGTTTCGCAGTATGGCAAAGCTGACCCGAAACAGGGTCGGGCCCAGGGCCTCCACCTGCCGGGCAAACCAGGCATCCTGGGTGTGGTTCATGGTGCTGCGCTCCTCTCTCTTTGGATGGCCATCTACTGATTAGACCCCCGAGGCGGCAGAATTGTTGCAGGGAAATGACAGATATTTTTGTGCGGCAGCCAAAAGGGCGGTTTTTTCGTTGGGCAAGCTGCCCTCCGCCACCTGATTGAGAAGACTATGTAGGACCCGGCCGAGCTCCGGTCCCGGGGCCATGCCTAACGTAAGCAGGTCCCTGCCGGAGATAGCAAGGTCGTGAAGGCTCTGTACGGGGTGGTTTTCCAGGACCTGAAACAGCAGCCCCTCCCACCGGTCCACATTTTTAACGGCCTGTTCCCGTACCTTTGGGGCATGGGCCAGGGCATCGCAGCGCTCTATGAGCAGCAAAGCCTTTAGCTCCTCCTCGCCAAACTCGAGCAGCAGGCGGCCCATTCTGCCCGGGGTTTCGGGGAGCATCCTGTCGTGGTTTTCGATGAGGAACAGGACCCTGTCTAAGGTGGCCTTGTCGCACGCAAGGCGGCGCAGGCAGCTTTCGGCTATCCGGGCGCTGATTTGGGGGTGGCCGTAGAAGTGGCCCCGTCCGTCCTCCCCCAGGGTGAAGCAAGCGGGCTTGCCGCAATCGTGGAATAGCAAAGCAAGCCGCAGATACACCGGCTCCCCCGGCGCCGCCGCGAGGGCGCAGAGGGTGTGGCCCCACACGTCCTTGTCGTGGTAGGGGCTGTGCTGCAAAAAGCCCGCCATGGGCGCAAGCTCCGGCAAAACGGTGAAGATGACCGGGGCAAAGGCAGCGAGCACGTTGGCGGCATGGGGGCCGGAAAGAATCCCCTTCAGCTCCGCAAACACCCGTTCCGCGCTGACATTGTGTAACAGGTCCCGGTGGGTAAGCATGGCCCTTGCGGTACGCTCCTCCACGCAAAAGCCCAGCCGGGCGGCAAAGCGCAGCCCGCGAAGAATCCTGAGCGCATCCTCCCTAAAGCGCAAATCCGGGTCCCCCACGGCCCGAAGGATGCCGTTTTGCAGATCCGCCTGACCGCCAAAGGGGTCGATGAGCTCTTCCCCCTCGTCAAGGGCCATGGCGTTGATGGTGAAGTCCCGGCGGCTTAAATCCCCCGCCACATCGCAAAGGAAGGTGACGCTCTCGGGGTGGCGGCTGTCCATGTACGCCCCGTCCCGCCGGAAGGTGGTCACCTCCACGGCCGTATGGTCTATCACCACGCCCACGGTGCCGTGCTTCTTTCCGGTGGTAATCAGCGGAAAATCCGCAAAGAGGGCTTCCGTCTCCTCCGGACGGGCACTGATACACACGTCCCAATCCTTGGGCGAAAGGCCCAGCAGCCTATCACGGACGCAGCCGCCCACCGGGTAGGCCGCATGGCCTGCCTGGCGCAAGCGATATAGAACCTGCTGCACATAGGAGGGAATCATGGTCCCATTATGCCCGGTGGAGGCGGGCTTTGTCAACGACGGGGTGGATTTTTCCCTAAAAGCATAGTATACTGGGGCCATGCATGAAAGAATGGAACCGATTCTAAGCCAGGCGGCGCTGTTTTGCTGTCCCCTCTGCCACGGGGCCATCACCCGGGGGGACACCTTTTTGCGCTGCGAAAGGGGGCACACCTTCTCCCTTTCCAAAAAGGGGTATGTGGATTTTGTCCCCGGGGCCAGGGCGGGCGCCTATGACGGGGCTCTGTTTGAAAGCCGCCAGCGGTTTATCGCCGGGGGCTTCTATGTAGAGATGCTGCAAACCCTTTTGGGCCTGATAGCGCAGTATGCCCCCACGGGACCCCTTTTGGATGCGGGCTGCGGGGAGGGCAGTTTCTTGAAGGCCCTGATGCCGGACCCCTCCGTGCGCCTTTGCCTGGGGCTGGATTTATCCCGGCCCGGTATTCAGCAGGCCGCTAACGGCGGCGGCGGCTGGCTGTGGGGCGTAGGGGATTTGGCCAGACTCCCCCTGCAGGACGGGAGCATCGGCGCCATGGTGAACATCCTGTCCCCGGCCAACTACCCGGAGTTTGCCCGGGTGCTGGGGGACAAGGGGGTGCTGTTTAAGGTGGTGCCGGGGGACGGGTATCTACGCGAGGTCCGTGCCCTTATTCAGGGCCAACTGCGCCGAAACAGCTACAGCAGCCGCCAGGTGCAGAGCCTGTTTGCCGAGCGGTTCCGGCTTCTTTGTAAACAGGAGATTCAAAAAACCCTGCCCCTTTCCTTTGAGCAGGCCCGGGACCTAATCGCCATGACGCCGCTCACGCAGGGCATAGAAAAAGAGCGGCTAAATCTGACCGCTCTACGGGAAGTCACCATTCACTTGCACATTTTAGTGGGCCAGCGCCCGTAGTTACCGGCCCGCCGCCCGCTTAATTAGGCTCTCGTGCTCCACGTCCCGAAGGCCCAACACCTCCGAAAGGCTGCCCTCAAAATACACATGGGCGGTGGTGTTGTCGTATTGGAGGGAAGCCGCCGTCAGCTGGCCGCCGATGTCCACCGCCACGGCAATCTTATAGTAGCTGTTGCTCTCCCCCATCCACTTGGTCATGGTTCGCCCGTTCTGATAGAAGCTGTCCGGCACCATGTGGGCGTGGCCTGTGCCGCCCTGATAGATAAGCTGGCAGCTTTCCCCCGTGTCGCAGTTATAGACCGTGTAGCTTTCCCCGGGGACAAGCTGTGTCTTCACCCTGTCCCAGCTGACAAGGGCGCCGGTCAGGGAAAAAGAGGCGCTTTGGGCCGTGAAGCTTAGCTTCACCCGGGCTTCAAAGGGCGCCCGCTGGGCATAGGCGGAAAACAGGGTGGTTTGCTCCTCGGGCGTCAGCTGCCCGTCCTGACGGGCGCCGCAAGCGCGCTCATAGGCAAGGACCGCCCGGCGGGTCACGGCCTGGTAGCTGCCCGTGGGTTTATGGAAGTAGTACCCAAGGTCCATCAGCCGCTGCTGCAGGCGAACCACGCCCTCCCCCCGGCTGCCCAGGGTGAAGGTCTGCTGTTCCTCCGCCAGGGCGGAAGCCCCCAGGCACAGGCACAGGGCTATGAGCAGTGCCATCATCCGTCGTTTCATGGCAGAAGTATAGCACATTCCTTGTGGATGGGGAAAGGGTGTGGTATACTGAATTTACAAAACGTATGCAAAGGGAGGTCACCATGCGCTGCAGCTGCAAACTGTGCGGCACCTATATGGTTCAGCAGGAGCAGGGCACCGAGAGCCGGTGCAT
>JAFSPW010000030.1 GCA_017451295.1 Clostridia bacterium | reverse complement strand
GTCGGGATGACAAAGGGGGAAACGGTGGAGGCAAGGGTTGTCGAGATAGGGCGAGGCCCTTCGATATATTTGCTTCGCAAATTCGATATATGCCCCAGTGGGGCATTCGATATGATATACATCCCTTCTTGTCCGCAGACATATCGTATCGAAGATATATCGAGCCCTAAATGGGCATATCGAACATCCGGCAGGATGTATATCGAAAATGGGCGGCCAAAGCCGCCCATTTATGCCCCCTCACACGGTGGCCGCCCCTCGGCCGCAAAAAAAGCACCGCAGATGCGGTGCTTTGCTAAACGGTCTTGGTGTGTCGGTTGATTAGAAACGCTCTCCTGCGAAGGGCAGCAGCGCCATCACGCGGGCACGCTTGATGGCCACCGCCAGATCCCGCTGGTGCTTGGCGCACACGCCGGACATACGGCGGGGCATAATCTTGCCCGTTTCGGACACGAAGCCGCTGAGCTTACGAATGTCCTTGTAATCGATGCTGGTTGCCTTATCAACGCAGAACTTGCAAACCTTGCGTCTGCTTCTTCTGGGACGGGGACGCATTTTGCGCTCTTCCATGGTGCAAGCCTCCTATAAATAATGATAATGATTAAAAGGGAATGTCGTCTGAGGAAATATCCGTAAAGCCGGCCACATCCTGGCTGCGGCTCTGCTGGGGCCGATGGTTGGCGGGGGCGCTGTAACTGCTGCCCTGGTCCTCTCCCCGGGGGGTGAGGAACTCCACCTCGTCGGCGGACACATCCAAAGACATGCGGGTTGTGCCATCCTTAGCTTCGTAGGTTCGGGCCTGGAGCTCGCCGACTACCGCTACCTTACGGCCCTTGGCCAGGAACCGGGAGCAATTGTCCCCCAGCTGGCGCCAGGCGTTGATACGGAAAAAGTCGGTCTGCCGCTCGCCGCCCTGGGATGCAAACCTGCGATTCACGGCGATGGTGAAGGAGCATACCGTCACGCCGTTGGGCGTGGAACGGGTTTCGGGATCGTGGGTCAGATTCCCGATCAAAACGATTTTGTTCATGCTATACCTCTAAAAAAACTCTATCGTGCCGTTCTGTCGGGCCCGTCCGCTGTTATGCTTCCTTGCGAGTGACCATGTAGCGCAAGATGCGCTCATCGTTTCTGAAGTTACGCTCCAACTCCCGGGGCAGCTCTGCCGGCGCGTTAAAGGTAACGAGCACATAGAAACCCTCGGTCTTGTAGTCGATGGCGTAGGCCAGCTTCCGCTTGCCCCACTCGTCCTGCTTCACCACTTCACCGCCGTTGCCGGTGATGATGCCTGCGAACTTGTCCATGACGGCGCGATTGCTCTCTTCGTCAAGTTCCGGGGTGATCAGGTACAAAACTTCATACTGATTCATTCTTTCACCTCCTTATGGTCTGTTGGCTTTCTCCCTCTGAGAAAGCAAGAAGGACCGTTAGCCGATATACTATAGCACAGCTTTTTTCCTTTTGCAATGGGTTTTTTTGAATTTTTTCCCATGGACGGGCACAAAAAGGCCGGCAGGTTTGCCGCAAACGGTGCGCCTCCCACCCCAACGGCCTTGACGGCCCCCGTGTGAGGGGCCAGACCATTTGCGGCAACTAAAGTTGAATACAACTGTCGGAAGAAAGTGCGCCAAACCGCACTTTCTTTTGATTATGTGCCGCAAATTAACGGCGTTTTTGGGCCTTCATATAGCTTACTATAATTCGGCCCAAAGAACGCCGTTTCTGCCCTCCTCCTCGGGGGCCTTGCTGAGTGTGAGCGACGGCCGTCGCAGGTGGAGGGCAGAAGCCGTTCTATAGTAAGCTATGCAAAGACCCGGCCAGGGCGGCTAATTTGAGGCACATAATAAAAAGAAAAGGCTTGAGCCTTTTCCTCCTATGCATAATATGCAATTTCCAATTGCCTCAAATGATCTGGCCCCACCCACGACGGCCGTCAGCCAAAAAGCGCAACATGCCGTGATTTTTGGCATTCTCTGTCCAAAATGAGCCAAAACGCACCTTTTCGCCGATATTTATCCACATTGTCCACCGCCTTATCCACCAAGTGGCTATGTTTCTGGCTTTTTGGCTGTGGATAACTTTTCCGCTTTTACCCATCCCCGCCTTCCTTGAATACGGCGGGCAAACATGGTATACTATGTTGTTCCCATCCAAAGGAGGATACGACCATGAAGGAAGCCTATGACGTAATCATCGTGGGGGCGGGCCCGGGCGGCATCTATTCCGCCTATGAGCTCAAGAAGCTGGCGCCGGAGCTAACGGTGGCCGTCTTCGAGCAGGGGCACCCCCTGAGCAAGCGCCGCTGCCCCATCGACGGGGAGAAGGTGAAAAGCTGCATCAAGTGCCAGACCTGCTCCATTATAAGCGGCTTTGGCGGCGCCGGCGCCTTCTCCGACGGCAAGTACAACATCACCAACGACTTTGGCGGCACCCTGTTCGAGCATATCGGCAAGCGGGAAGCCCTGGACCTGATGCACTATGTGGACAAAATCAACATGGACCACGGCGGCGAGGGCACGAAGCTCTTCTCCACCGCCGGGACCAGGTTTAAGAAGCTGTGCATCGAAAACCGGCTGAACCTGCTGGATGCCTCCGTGCGGCATCTGGGCACGGACATCAACTATGTGGTGCTGGAGAACCTGTATAACGAGCTGAAGGACAGCGTGGACTTCTGCTTTGATACCCCGGTGGAGGACGTCGCCGCCGGCGAAGGCGGGTACACGGTCACGGCCGGGGGGCAGACCTATGCCTGTCGGCAGCTCATCATCTCCGTGGGCCGCAGCGGCAGCAAGTGGATGGAGGGCATCTGTAAGCGCCTGAACATCCCCACCCGCAGCAACCGGGTGGACCTGGGGGTGCGGGTGGAGCTGCCGGCGGTGGTGTTCTCCCACCTGACCGACGAGCTCTACGAGAGCAAGATCGTCTATCGCACAGAGAAGTTCGAGGACAACGTACGCACGTTTTGCATGAACCCCAACGGCATCGTGGTCACGGAGAACACCAATGGCATCGTCACCGTCAACGGCCACAGCTACGAACGGGAGGACAGGCACACGGAAAACACCAACTTCGCCCTTCTGGTGAGCAAGCACTTTACGGAGCCCTTCAACGACAGCAACCTGTACGGCGAGAGCATCGCAAGGCTTTCCAACATGCTGGCCGGCGGGGTCATGGTCCAGCGGTTCGGGGACCTGGTCCGGGGACGGCGCAGCACCCACAAGCGCCTGCAAAAGGGGCTGGTGGTGCCCACTCTGGCCGCCACGCCGGGGGATTTGTCGTTGGTGCTGCCCAAGCGCATTTTGGACGGGATTATCGAGATGATCTATGCCCTGGACAAGATTGCCCCCGGCACCGCCAACGACGACACGCTGCTCTATGGCGTGGAGGTGAAGTTCTACAACATGGAGGTGGCCCTGGACGAGAACCTGATGACCCCCTACGAAGGCCTGTATGTCATCGGCGACGGCAGCGGCATCACCCACTCCCTCTCGCACGCTTCCGCCTCCGGCGTCTTCGTTGCGCGGAAGATAGCAGACGGCCGTTGTAGATTTACGGCCCCCGTGTGAGGGGCCAGATCATTTGCGGCAAATACCTTTCTTTGCCGCTTTTTCTCTTTGGCGGCCCCCGTGTGAGGGGGCACACCATTTGCGGCAAATATAATGTGATATTACTGTCGGAAGAAAGTGCGCCAAACCGCACTTTCTTTTGATTATGTGCCGCAAATTAACGGCGTTTTTGGGCCTTCGCATAGGTAACTATAGCTCGGCCGCAAAGAACGCCGTTTCTGCCCTCCTCCTCGGGGGCCTTGCTGAGCGCAAGCGAT
>JAFSPW010000029.1 GCA_017451295.1 Clostridia bacterium | reverse complement strand
TGCGCCGCTTTTCTCACACGGTCAAGGCCCCCGAGGAGGAGGGCAGAAACGGCGTTCTTTGGGCCGAATTATAGTAAGCTATATGAAGGCCCAAAAACGCCGTTAATTTGCGGCATATAATCAAAAGGAAGGCCCGATTTGGAGGGCCTTCCTTCCTGCATTATATTCAACTTTAGTTTCCGCAAATGGTGTGCCCCCTCACACGGGGGGCCGTAGGCCATTGGGGTGGAGGTCAGAAGCCGTTCTGGCGGGTCGAGCTATAGTTACCTATGCGAAGACCCAGCCAGGGCGGCTAATTTGAGGCATATAGTAAGAAGAAAAGGCTCGAGCCTTTTCTTCCTATGTTTAATGTTCAACTTTTAGTTGCCTCAAATGGTCTGGCCCCACCTACAACGGCCGTTACCAGATGAAGTTGGATTTGAGCATCTCTCCGTTGTCCATGAGGATGTCCTCGCCGGTGATGGAACGGTTGACGGCCGTCAGGTAGTAGGCAAGGTCCGCTACCTCAAAAGCCTCTGCCCACTTGCCCAGGATGGTCTCCCCCTTCACGGCCTCATAGAGCCGGGGGTCTGAGAGGATATGCTCATTGGCGGGGGTGACGACCCCGCCGGGGGAGATGCTGTTCACCAGCACGCCCCGTGGGCCAAGCTCCATGGCCAGGTACTTCATGTACCCCACCAGCCCCGCCTTGGCGGCCACATACCGGGGGAACTCCGCCCCGTTGCGGGCGGAAGCGGAGGCAATGAACAGGACGGCTTTCAGGTCCGGCTCGGCAAGATACGCCTCCGTAAAGGCCATGGTAGCGGTCAGGTTCACCTCCAACGCCTCCCCCTCGTTCAGGGTGCCGGCGTTGTTGATAAGGGCGTTCAGCCCCTCCACCTGGGGGCGGGTGTCCCGGATGTCCCCCAGCAGGTGAGTATAGCCCGGGTGCTTCAGGGGGCTGTGCTTTTTATCCAGACCCCAGACCCGGTGCCCCTCCCTAAGGAACTTCTCCGCCATAGCAAGGCCGATGCCCTGGGCGGTGCCGGTAATCAAAACGTTCATATAGCCTCGCTTCTCTTATCCATGATGCGGCGGCTGAGCCGATACCCCAGGGGGGAGAACACCACCTCAAACACCAGCTCCAGCACCGCCCCCGTCAGGGCGCAGGTGAAGCATTGCAGCACCGTCCAGCCGAAGAACAGCTTGCTCACCAGCAGGGCAAAGACCAGGTTGTCCGCGAACTGGGCCACGAAGGTGGACACATAGGACCGAAGGGCGAAGGTGCCAAAGCCCTTGCCTTTTTTCAGCTTGCCGATGAAATAATTCAGATAGTTGTTGATGAGGGCGGAGACCACGAAGGCCACGGAACTGCCCAGGATGATGAACCAGGTGCCGCCGAAGGTGTTGTTGAGGGCGGTGTTGATGACCGCCTCGCTCCCCTCCACGAAGCTCTCCCCCCACACGCCGGGGATGCGGCTGGCCAGGAAGAAGATGCCCGCCATGAGCAGATTCAGCCCCAGAGCTACAAAGGACAGCTGGCTGGTGGCCTTGGGTCCAAAGCAATGGGTCATGACATCCATGGACAAAAAGGTGAGCCAGGAAAGCAAAATTCCGCAGTCCAGAGCGAGCCAGTCTACGCCGGTGTTGATGCTTTTGTTGGCCAGCAGGTTCATGCCCACAATGGACAGGACCATGAGTGTCAACAGTAGCGGCGGGACGGTACGCAAAAGGGTGCGGAAGGAAACGGGTTTCTGATTCATTATTCAATTGCTCCTTGTTTTTTTTAGCTAACCTGCGGCTAAAACATGTGCAGTCGGCGAGCAGATTCTGCGTTGGTTCCATGAGGAGAATCGCAGATTGACTGTCTGGCCGTCAATCCAGATTTGACGAAGCAGAACCGGCACAGAAGATGCCGCCCAATGTGCATGGGGTAGGCGTAGGTTAGCGTAAGGATGGTTTTCAAGAGACATCCTTTTTGTCTGCCGAAGCAGCCCGGAAATTGTACCACAGGTTCCGGCTGATGGCAAGGCAAATTATTTCTTTTCCTCGGGCTTAGGCTCAGGCTTGGGCTCGGGCTGAGGCTCAGGCTTGGATTCGGGCTGAGGCTCGGGCTTGGGCTGGGGGGCGGCGCCTTCGATGAGGGAGAAGTAGCGCTGGCGGGCGCGGGCATAGTCGGCGTTGAAGGCCTGGTCCTTGCCGGTGTGGAGGCGCTCGAAGTAGAGATGCTCGTGATCGGCGAGTTCCGGATGGACCCGGACCATGGTGGCCACGCCCACGTTGGAGCAGACCTCCGCCACCCGGCGAAACTCCACCATCAAATCGGAGAAGGTGGCATCGGCGTACACGTTGCACTCCCCTCGGCTCATGCGCTGCAGGTGGTTCCGCTTGAGCAGCACGATAAGCTCGGATACCACCTGGACCAAAGGCTCGATGCGGCGGGCGGCATCCACATCCCGCTTGCGGAAGGTTTGGGCGGTCTCGTCCATGATGGAAAGCAGCGCGTTTTCCAGCACGGCCAGCTCCCGGAGGGCTTTTTGGGAGAAGGCGGTGTCGTTCTTCTTGAGGCTGGCGGCATGGTCCGCAATCTTGACGGCATGATCGCCCAGGCGCTCGAACTCGCCGGTGACCTTGTAATACTGGTTCAGGATGGCCACATGGTCTTCGAGCTGCAAATACGGCAAAAACTGCACCATGTATTTACTGACCAGGTCGGTCATGCGGTCCAGCTCGTCCTCCTCAGAAAGAATCTGCTTGTGGGTGGCTTCATCGTAGTTTTCCAAGAGGGCGAAGGCCTTCTCCATGTTGCTGCGGGCCACCCCCAGCATGGTGAGCAGCAGATTATAGCAGCTCTGCAAAGCAAGGGCGGGCGTATCGAAGAAGACCGGGTTCAGGGCCTCTATCTGGGCCTTGTACTTGCCCTTGGAGACGGGCTCGTCCTTGATAATCTTTCGGGACAGCTTTTCATAGACCTGGATAAGGGGCAGCAGCAAGATGGCGCAGGTCAAATTGAAGATGGTGTTGGTGTTGGCGATGATGCTGGAGTTGACCGGCTGCTCCCAGAGCTTATTCAACAGACCCACCTTGTGGGCCAGGGTGACCCCCACCAGGACCAGCACCGTTTCGCTCAGGTTAAAGAGGATGTTCACCACGCCCACGCGCTTGGCATCGGGCTTGGCGCCGATGGAGCAGACGATGGCGGTGGTGACACAGTCCCCCAGATAGATGCCGCAGATGACCGTATAGATGGCCTTGAAGCTGAGCATGCCCGTGGAGGAGAAGGCTTGCAGGATGCCCACGGTGGCGGAGGAGCTTTGGAGCATGAAGGCCACGCCGGCGCCGGTGAGGTAGCCCAGGACGGGGCTTTCCCCCAGGCGGGAGAACATGCCCTCGATGAGGCCGGACTCCGACAGGCTGTTGACGGCGCCGGTCATGCTGAGCAGGCCCGAGAAGAGGATGCCGAAGCCGATGGCGATGTTGCCCACGGACTTGGCATTTTTCACAAAGCCGCCCATGATGAGCACGATGCCCAGAATCAGGGCCAGAGGCGCCAAGGTGGAGGGCTGCAAAAAGCGCAGGAGGCTGGAGCCGGAGGCATCGATATCCAGCAGACGGATAATCTGGCCGGTCACCGTGGTGCCCACATTGGCGCCGATGATGATGCCCAGGGACTGGTGCAGGGTGAGGATGCCGGCGCCCACGAGACCGGCGGTGATGACGATGGTGGCGGTGGAGGACTGGATGAGGGCGGTGACGAGGAGCCCCAGGATAAAGGCTTTGAGGGGGTTGTCCGTCACCCGGCTCATGGCCTTTTTCAGCGTGCCGGAGGAGTTCTCCTTCAAAGAGTCACCCATCAGGCGCATGCCGTATAGGAACATGGCCAGCCCCCCCAGCAGGGAGATGATGTCGAATATATTCATGTATAGGCTCCTTTGCCTTGAAATATGCCTCTTTCAGCGCTATCACGATACTATGTAAGGGCCGATTCTGTCAAGGATTTTGTGCTTTTTGGGAGGGGCAAGCCCCTCCCCTGCAGTAAGCCGGCGCTGCGGGGCAAGAATTATGGCTGTATCGGTTGCCAAGGGGGAAAGGATTTGGTATACTGATTGTGTATGAGCATATTTAGGAAGGAACAGGCGCAAACGGTCAAGTGGCCGGACAGGGAAATAGACTATCGGCATGTGGATGTGGTGGACGGCATCCGGGGCATGGCGGTGGTGTTTGTGCTGTGGTTCCACTTCTGGCAGCAGACCTGGTTCATGCCCGAGTACCGGACCCCGTTTTTGGCCTTTGTGGGCATTGACAGCCTGACCCCCACCAACCTGCGCTGGGTGGGGTATCTGTTTGTGGACATGATGGTGCTGCTGTCCGCCTTCTGCCTGGGGCTGCCGCTGGCCCGGCACATCATTTTGGGGGAGGGCATGGACGATGCCTGCACGTTCTACAAGAAGCGGTTCGCCCGCATCTACCCCTCCTATCTGTTGGGGGTGCTGGTGTCCTTCGGGTATCAGCTGTACACGGGGCACTACCCCACCGTATCCTTTGCGGTGCGGGACTTGGTGTCCCACCTAACCTTCACCCATATGCTCCGGGCGGACACCTATATCTACACCCCCATCAACGGGGTGCTGTGGACCGTGGCCCTGGAGGTTTGGTTCTATGTGCTCTTCCCCGTGTTTGCCCGGCTGTTCAAGAAAAGCCCGCTGCTGTTTTTCCTGGCGCTGACGGGGCTTGGGGGCTGGTACATCTTCGGGTATAGCCTAAGTCACCCGCCGGTCAATATGCAGGTGAACCAGTTTCCCACCTTCTTGCCCGTGTTCGCCACGGGGATGCTGGGGGCGTATCTATTCACCCTGTACTGCGTGAAGGTCAGCTGTAAGGGGTGGCTGGGGCTGGTGTTCACGGGGGTGTGGGTGCTGTCGGTCATCTGGCTGCACAGGGAGCTGACGGACTGCCGCTGCTTTAGTGAGGACAAGCAGATTTGGCAGCTGCAGAACCGGATTCGGCTTGGCTGGTGCTTCGGGCTGTTCCTTGTGAGCGCCGCCCTGTCCGTAAAGCCCATACGGTGGCTGTTTTCCAACCCCCTGGCCCGGTTCCTGGGGGGCATCTCCTATAACCTATACATCTACCACCAGCGGCTGATGGTGCTGCTGCGAATGAGTTTGGGGTTCCAGAGCGGGGCGGATGTGGCCGCCGCCGGGACGAAGATGCAGGTGTTTTTGAGCGTGGAAGCCCTGGTGCTTTCGCTTCTCATCGCCGCGGTGCTGACCTATCTATGGGAGCGGCCCTGGCGGCAATGGATTTTGAAGGATAGAACGAAAAAGGAGGATTGAACATGGAATTTACCTATCGGCCCAGGGGCGTTTGCTCCAGCCAGATTTCCTTTGATTTGACGGACAATCGCCTGTCCAAGGTGGCCTTTGTGGGTGGCTGCAACGGGAATTTGAAGGCCATCGGCAAGCTTGTGGAGGGCATGGATGCGGACAAGGTGGTGGAGATTCTGCAGGGGAACACCTGCGGCTTTAGGAGCACCTCCTGTGCGGACCAGCTGACAAAGGCCATCCGGGCCGCCCAGAGCGAGGCCGCCTGTTCATAAGAAGTTTGCAGGAATGTGACGAAAATCGGGCTTGTGGCCCGGTGGAGTTGGTGATAGAATGACGGCTATGAGTAAACGGAACAACAAGTCTATATATGTAAAGTCGGGCCTGGCCCTGGGGCTTATGGCCCTGCTGCTGACCGGCTGCGGACAGAAAGCCAATGCGGTGGAGCCGGAAGCGACGGCCTATGCCACCAGCGAGCCTACGGCGGTACCCACGGCCACGCCGGAGCCGAAGGAAGTGAGCGTGGACCTTGCGGCCTGGACCCCGGCGCCCACCAGCACGCCCATGGTCTCCCCCACCCCCACGCCGACGCCCACGCCAAGCCCGGTGCCCAGTCCCACGGCTATCCCCTTCTCCTACTATGCGCCCACGGTGAACATGAGCTTTGAGGAGCTGGTGGGCGGGCTGGAGGACAGCTATTACGAGAAGGAGGGCACGGAGCCCATCATGCCCAAGGGATACCCGGCGGCGGGGACCTATAAGCTGATTGTGGATGTGCAGTGGCAGGTGGTCATGGCCTACTCCAAGGACGAGAACGGGGAGTACACGGTGCCGGTGCGGTACATGCTCTGCTCCACGGGCAGCGCCAAGAACGGACCCACCAAGATTGGCACCTTCCCCTTGAAGGAGTGCCGCCTCCGCTTTGGCACCTTCGCAAGCGGCGATTTCTCCGCCCAGTACTGGACGCTGATCGTGTCCCGGACCTACTTCCACTCCGTGGTGTATCACCGGGGACTTCGGGACGGGACCAAGGATTTGAACAGTGTCTATGTGGACAAGTACCTGAAACTGGGCCAGAAGGACAGCCACGGCTGCATCCGCCTGCCGGTGCCGGATGCCCGCTGGATCTTCTACAACTGCTGCTACGGCACGGAGGTGGAGATTCGGGAGGGGGACAAGAACGACCTAGAGACCAAGGCCATTCGCGAGCAGCTGAAGCTGGCGGAGCCCCCGGCGGTGGTCACGGGGCTTGCCCCCGGGTCCGCACCCTATACGGACAACTGGTTCATCGACGATGTGCCTCTGGAGGCGGAGTTTGTCAATGCTACTCCCCCACCCGCTCCTAAGAATTGACGGCCGTCGTAGGTGGGGCCAGACCATTTGAGGCAATTAAAATTGAATAGTAAACATAGGATAAAAGGGCTCAAGCCCTTTTTCCTTATTATATGCCTCAAATTAGCCGTTTTTTTGGCCCTGTCGCATAGCTTACTATAGCTCGGGCCAAAGAAAACGGCTTCTGACCTCCACCCCAACGGCCTTGTTGAGCGTGAGTGACGGCCGTCGTAGGTGGGGCCATAAATGGGCGGCCAAAGCCGCCCATTTTCGATATACATCCTGCCGGATGTTCGATATGCCCATTTAGGGCTCGATATATCTTCGATGCGATATGTCTGCG
>JAFSPW010000028.1 GCA_017451295.1 Clostridia bacterium | reverse complement strand
ACCATTTGCGGCAACTAAAGTTGAATATACTGCAGGAAGGAAGGCCCTCCAAATCGGGCCTTCCTTTTGATTATGTGCCGCAAATTAACGGCGTTTTTGGGCCTTCGCATAGGTAACTATAGCTCGGCCGCAAAGAACGCCGTTTCTGCCCTCCTCCTCGGGAGCCTTGCTGAGCGCAAGCGGTACCCGTGGAGCGCCCTTGCCTCCACCGTTTGGCAAAGCCAAATGGGGGAGGTGGCATTTTTGCCTTGGCAAAAATGACGGAAGGGGTCTGTTCTTCCCCCGCTGGGGGAAAGACACAAAGAGGAGAGCCGCCTAAGCAGCTCCCCTAAGATACCTTACATAAGTTTCTCTTTTTGCGCCGCTTTTTCCTCTTTGTTAAAGAGAAAAAGCGGCAAAGAAAAATTCACATGGCCCTGCTGATACCGTCCAATAGCTCCTCATAGGTGGTGAGGGCGGGGAACTGGGGGTACTGGGCGGCAATCTGCTTTGTGGTGCGGAATAGGAAAGCGGCCTTGCTCGCAGAGAGCATGCCGATGTCGTTGTAGCTGTCCCCGGCGGCGATGGTGTCGTAGCCGATAGCTTGCAGGGCCTTCACGGTGGTGAGCTTGCTGTTTTCAATCCGCATCTTGTGCCGCAGAATCTCCCCCGAAGGAGCCACCTCAAGGGAGTTGCAGAGCAGCGTGGGGTAGTGGAGCTTAGCCATGAGGGGCCGTGCGAACTCCTCGAAGGTGTCGCTCAGCAGCAGCACCTGCGTCCGCCGGCGAAGCTCGTCCAAAAAATCCACGGCTCCCGGCAGGGGCTCAATCTCCTCGATAACGGCCTGAACCTCCCGTAGCCCCAGGCCGTGTTCCTTGAGTATGCCGCAGCGCCAGGCCATGAGCTTGTCATAGTCCGGCTCGTCCCGGGTGGTCTTCTTTAGCTCCCCGATGCCGCTAACGCGCGCAAACTCAATCCAAATCTCCGGCGTCAAAACGCCCTCCACATCCAGGCAAACGATGTTCATAGGCGAGCCTCCTCCAAGATATACCGTTCCATGTCCGAAAGGGGAATCACATCCTCATGCAGCGGCGGCATTTGCCTCAGGTTCCCCAAAAAGGGCGGAATGGGCCGCCCGGTGTGGTTTTCGATGGCCTCCATGTGGGCAAACTCGTCCCCCTCACAGCATAGCCCCAGCCCCTCCGCCACCGCCGCCGGGAACTTATAGGGCGAGGCGGTGGACAGAATCACCACAGGGTGATGGTCCGGGCAGGCGGCCTTGTACTGCCGGGCCGCCTCAAAGGCCACGGCGGTGTGGGGGTCGCACAGATACCCGGTCTTGCGGAACACCCGGCCGATGGTCTTCTTCGTCTGCTCGTCGTCGCAGGATGCGGCAAAGAAGAGGCGCTTAAGCTTAATCAGCAGCCCCGCCGGCACATCGTAGCGCCCGGTCTGTTTTAGCTCCTCCATCAGATGTGCGATAAGCTGTGTATCCTCACAGCATAGATACAGCATCCGCTCGAGATTGCTGGAGATAAGGATGTCCATGGACGGGGAACAGGTCCTAAAGAAGGGCCGATTCCGGTCATAGACCCCGGTGCGTAAAAAGTCCGTCAGCACGTCGTTTTGGTTGGAGGCGCAGACGAGCTTGCCGATGGGCAGCCCCATCTGCTTGGCAAAGAAGCCCGCCAGAATGTCCCCGAAGTTCCCCGTGGGCACCACGAAGTCGACCAAATCCCCCACCTGAATCTGTCCCCGACGGACCAGGTCCCCGTAGGCCTTGAAATAGTACACCGTTTGCGGCGCCAGCCGACCCAGGTTGATGGAGTTGGCGGAGGAGAGGACCAGGCCCTTCTCCTTCAGCGCCGCCGCCCCGGACAGGTCCCCGAAGGCCTTCTTTACCCCGGTCTGGGCATCGTCAAAGTTCCCCATTACGGCGCAGGCCTGCACGTTCTTCCCCGGCTGGGTCACCATCTGCAGCCGCTGGACGGGGCTTACGCCTCCCTGCGGGTAGAACACAATAATCCCCGTCCCCGGCACGTCCTCAAAGCCCGCCATGGCGGCCTTGCCCGTGTCCCCGCTGGTGGCGGTGAGAATGAGGATATCCTCCTTTTGATGGCACTTTTCCCTGGCGGCGGTGAGCAGGTGGGGCAGGATGGACAGAGCCACGTCCTTAAACGCCCCCGTGGGTCCCCGAAACAGCTCCAGCACCGTGTCCTCCCCTACGGGCACCGTGGGGGTGACATCCGCCGTCTCAAACTTGCCCGCATAGGCCCGGTGAACAAGCTCCTCCATCTCCTCCAGGGAGAAGGAGGGCAGCAGCGCGCAAAGCAGCCGGGCGGCCATGGCCTCAAAATCCATATCCAGCAGCTGCTTATAGTCCACCCCCATATCGCTTAGACTCCTGGGGCAGTAGAGCCCTCCGTCCGGGGCCAGGCCCCGAAGCACCGCCTCCGCTGAGGTGGCCTCAATGGCCTCGCTGCGGGTGCTGATAATCTGCATACCGTCCTCCTGCACAATAGAATAGAAAAAATATATATGCTCTCTTGCTTTTTCTCCTCTGGTATGGTATATTGTTTTCGCTAAAAAGTCAAGTGTTTTTCTGTGGAGGACAAATCCAAGGATTTGACCGGGAAAACGGGAAAGGAAGGGCATAGGCATGAACGTGGGCTTGCTGGGGTTCGGCACGGTGGGTTCCCATTTTTATCTTCTGGCGCAGCAGCAGCCGGGGGTCAAGGTGAAGGCGGTGCTCTCGCGCCGTCCCCGACCGGAGGTTAGCTGCCTCGTGACGGCGGATGTTGCTCGCATCCTCTCTGATCCCGACATCGACACCGTGGTGGAGGCCATGGGGGGACTGCACCCGGCCTATGAATACATCACCGCCGCCATGGAGGCGGGCAAGCATGTCATCACCGCCAACAAGCAGGTGGTGTGTACCTATTATAACGAGCTGTTGGCTCTGGCGGAGAAGACCGGGGTGGCCCTGCGCTGCACGGCGGCGGTGGGCGGCGGCATCCCCTGGCTCACCAGCTTACGGCGGGCCGCCCGGATGGATAAGATGGTGTCCGTGGAGGGCATCGTCAACGGCACCACCAACTTCATGCTCTCGGCCATGGTCCGCCGGGGCGCCAGCTTTGCGGACGCTCTGCACGAAGCCCAGCTCTTAGGCTATGCGGAGGCGGACCCCTCGGCGGATGTGGAGGGCTATGACGCCAGGCGCAAGCTGGTCCTCTCCGCCAATCTGGCCTTCGGCGTGTCGCTCATGGAGGAGGACATCCCCTGCGTGGGCATCACCAACATTCAGCCCCGGGATGTGGCCGTGGTGCGGGACAAGGGCCTCACCTTCAAGCTCATGGCCTATGCCTGCCGGGAGGCCCGGGGCATCAGCGCCTATGTGGCCCCGGTGTTGGTGCAGCAGCACACCACGGAGGCCAATGTGGAGGACACGGGGAACATCCTCACCCTGGTAGGGGAGCATATCGGCCGCCAGAGCTTTCTGGGCGCCGGTGCCGGCGGCTGGCCCACGGCGAGCAATGTCTTGGCCGACTGCCTCGCCGTCGCGGCGGGGGAGAGGGGGTATTACACCCGGGACTGCACCCCCTGCTTCGTGAAGAACGAGCTGCTCGACGGCCAGTGGTTCTACCGCTTCAAGGGGGAGTATTACTTCCGCCAGTGCACGGCGGAAGCCGCCTTCTCCACCTATGCGGTCCATTTGATGGAGGACCCCGAGGCGCTCATGGCAAAGGTAAGATAAGGAAACGATATGAGCAAAGTATGCAAGTTCGGCGGCTCCAGCTTAGCCAGCGCCGCCCAGTTTCAAAAGGTAAAGGCCATCGTACAGCGGGACAGCGAGAGGACCGTGGTGGTGGTCTCCGCCCCCGGCAAACGTTGTAGCGGCGACCACAAGGTGACGGATTTACTGTACCTGTGCGGCGCCCATGTGCGCTACGGGGTCAGTTCCGAGGAGATTTTCGGCCTGATTGCCCAGCGGTACGAGGAGATTAAGGCGGGCTGCGGCCTGTCGCTGGACCTAAAGCCAGTGTTTACGGACATCCACGCCCGGCTCATGGCCGGCATGGAGGAGGACGAGCTGGTGAGCCGGGGGGAGTATCTGTGCGCCCGGCTCATGGCGGAGTATCTGGGGTTTGATTTCGTAGACGCGGCGGACTGGATCACCTTCACCTTCGACGGTCAGGTGGACGAAGCCGCCTCCTATGCCGCCCTGCAGCAGCTGGCGGCGGGACGGCGGGTGGTGATTCCCGGCTTCTACGGCGCCATGCCCGACGGGCGGATTCGCACCTTCCCCCGGGGCGGCAGCGACATCACCGGCGCCCTAGCGGCGGCGGCGCTCGATGCAGAGGTGTACGAGAACTGGACGGATGTGTCTGGCATCCTGATGGCGGACCCCCGGATTGTGAAGGACCCGGCCCCCATCCCGCAGGTCACCTATGACGAGCTTCGGGAGCTTAGCTATGTGGGGGCGGACGTGCTGCACGAGGGGGCGGTGTTCCCGGTGCGGCTCAAGAACATCCCCCTGAACATTCGCAACACCAACGACCCGGACCATCCCGGCACCCTCATTTTGGGGGACATACAGGAGGAGGCGGGCAACGGCAACTTCATCACCGGCATCGGCGGCAAGAAGGGGTTCACCGTTTTGACCATCCACAAGACGGGCCTATCCTCCACGCCCGGGTCCTTGCTCTCCATTTTGGAAGTGCTGGCCAAGCGGAAGATCAGCGTGAGCTACATGCCCTCCGGTATCGACAGCGTGTCGTTGGTGGTGGCCAGAAGCCAGGTGGAAAAGAGCCTCTATCAGCTCTTGGGGGAGCTCCAGAAGCAGGTGAAGCCGGACAGCATCGCCGTCACGGAGCACATCGCCGTGGTGGCCGCCGTGGGCCGGAAGATGGCCTTCCGTCCCGGCATCTCCGGGAAAATCTTCGCCGCCCTGGGGGAGAACGGGGTCAACATCCGCATGATTACCCAGGGGCCGGAGGAATTGAACATTATCGTGGGCGTTGAGGAAAAGGACTTTGAAACCGCCATCCGCGTGCTGTACGATGGCTTTGTAAAGGAGAAACAGGTATGAAACAGTACAATGTAGGTGTGTTGGGCGCCACCGGTGCCGTGGGACAGGAGATGCTGAAGATTCTGCAGCAGCGGAACTTCCCGGTAAAAGACCTTCGCCCCCTGGCCAGCGCCCGCAGCGCCGGCACGAAGATTGAGTTTATGGGGGAGCAGGTGCCCATTGTTGAGACCACAGACAAGGCGTTCTCGGGCCTGGACATCGTACTCGGTGCGGCGGAAAACGACATTGCGGAGAAGTTCGCTCCCCACATCCTGGAGGCGGGGGCGGTGTTTGTGGACAATTCCAGCGCCTTCCGGCTGCGGGAGGATGTGCCGCTTATCGTGCCGGAGATCAACCCCGAGGATGTGAAGTGGCACAAGGGCATCCTCTCCAACCCCAACTGCACCACCATCATCACCCTCATGGCCCTGTCCGGCATCGCCCGGGTCACGGAGATTGAGACCATGGTGGCCTCCTCCTACCAGGCCGTCAGCGGCGCCGGCATCGCCGGTATGCGCGAGCTGCAGGAGGAGGTGGCGGCGTCCTTTAAGGGGGAGAGCTATGCCCCTAAGGCGTTCCCGTATCCCATCGCCTATAATGTGATTCCCCAGATTGGGTCCCGGCAGTTTATGGGCTACACCAGCGAGGAGATGAAGATGCAGAACGAGGGGAGAAAGATTCTGCACCTGCCCGAGATGAAGGTGAGCTGCACCTGCGTTCGGGTGCCCGTGCTTCGCAGCCACAGCATCTCCGCCCTCATCCGCACCAAGGACAAGATTTCCGTGGAGCAGGCCCGCTCCCTCATCGCCGCCGCCCCGGGGTGCAGGCTGGTGGATGATTTGGACAACAAGCAGTACCCCATGCCGCTGGATACCTCGGACCAGGATTTGGTCTTCGTGGGCCGCATTCGGGAGGATTTGACGGACGACCACGGCCTGAACTTCTGGTGCTGCGGGGACCAGATTCGCAAGGGCGCGGCTCTAAATACCATCCAAATAGCAGAATTATTGTAATAATTTGCCGCTTTTTCTCTTTATACAAAGGAGAAAAAGCGGCGCAAAAAGAGAAACTTATGTAAGGTATATTAGGGGAGCTGCTTTGGCGGCTCTCTGTTATGTTCTTCCCCCAGCGGGGGAGGATGTCAGCGATAGCTGACAGGTGAGGGAGAATGCAGTTTTCTCCCTCAACCGACACTTGCGGCCCTGCCGCTGCGTGCCACCTTCCCCCGCTGGGGGAAGGACTTTTGGTACGCTCTTGCCTCCACCGTTCCCGTCAGGGAATGGGGGAGGTGGCATTTTTGCCTTGACAAAAATGACGGAAGGGGCCAGCCTCACACCGCTGCAAACGGTGGAAAAACGGATTCTGTTTCCTCAGGCCCCAGGGCCGTCTTCATTAGGTGCTCTGCACCGTCTTCATTAGGGCATAGCCCGCCTTTATGCTTGCAGGCGGGGGTGGGGCTGTGCTATGATAGGGAAAAGCAATATGCCCAGGGGGCAGGAAAAGGAAAGAAATGAAAAGATGCACTGTCGGCGGGCAGGCCGTCATGGAGGGGGTCATGATGAAGAACCCTCTTAACGGCACCGCCCTGGCCGTTCGCCGCAGCGACGGCACCATTGTCACCGAATACTATCCGGCAAAGAAAGCCCACAAGAAGGGGAGCTTCCCCACCTGGCCTGTGGTCCGGGGGGTATATGCCTTTGTGGAGTCCCTGACCGGGGGCATGAAGATTACCACCCGCAGTGCAGAGCTGCTGGGGGTGGAGGAGGAGGAACCCACCAAGTTTGAAATCTGGCTCGGCAAGCGCCTGGGCAAGTCCGCCATGGACATAGCCCTGGGGGCGGCGGTGGTACTGGCCCTGGGGCTGGCGGTGGGACTGTTTGTGGTGCTGCCCTCCCTGGCGGTGAGCTTTCTGCCCATTGAGAGCGGCTTTGCGGTGAGCCTCCTGGAGGGGGTGGCCCGGCTGCTCATCTTCTTGCTGTACCTTGTGGGCATCTCCCGGATAAAGGACATCCACCGGGTGTTCATGTACCATGGGGCGGAGCACAAGACCATCGCCTGCTTCGAGGCGGAGGGGGACATGACCCCGGAGAACATCTTGCACTACACCCGGCTGCACCCGCGCTGCGGCACCAACTACCTGTTCCTGGTGATGATGGTGTCCATCCTGTTCTTTGCCTGCATCCCGGTCCGTGCCTTCTTGCCTCGGGTGCTGACCCGGCTTCTGTTCATCCCCATGGTGGCGGGTTTAGCGTATGAGGTGTTGAAGGCCGCCGCCGCTTCCGATAACTGGCTGGCCCGGGCGGTGCGGGCGCCGGGACTGGCGCTGCAGTATATCACCACCGCCGAGCCCACGGCGGACATGGCAGAGGTGGCCCTGGCCGCCTTCAACCTGGCCATGGACCCGCCGGACCATGAGGTGCGGGCGGACACAGCCCCCCAGGCAGAGGCGGCGGATGACCAGGCGTGAACTCGCTGCGGCCCTTGCCCCCGTGGCCGATGGGGACGAGGCCCTGGAAGCGAAGCTGATTTGTGAGACCTTCCCCACGGAGGAGGGGCGGCAGGCGGCCCTTTCGCGCAGGCTTCGGGGGGAGCCCCTGCAGTATATCCTCGGGGAGTGGGAGTTTATGGGCCTGCCCTTCTTTGTGGGGCCACAGGCGCTGATCCCCCGGCCGGACACGGAGACACTCTGCGAGGCGGCCCTGGCCTTTTTGCAGGACAATCCCCGGGCCCAGGTGCTGGATTTGTGCTGCGGCAGCGGCTGCATCGGGGTGAGCCTGGGGAAGCTGGCGGGGGCGGAGGTGACCTTTGCCGACATCTCCCCCAAGGCCCTGGCCCTGGCGGAGCAAAACGCCCGGCGCAACGGCGTTTTTGGTACCTTCATTGAAAGCGATATGTTTGCCCATGTTCCGGGTACCTTCGATTTGATTGCCTGCAACCCTCCGTATCTAACCCAAGAGGAGATGCAAAAGCTGCAGCGGGAGGTGACCTTTGAACCGGCTCTGGCCCTCTTTGGGGGTACGGACGGGCTGGACTTGTATCGCCGCCTTGCGGTAGACTGGCAAGACCATGTGGCCCCAGGGGGGGCACTGGTTATGGAGATTGGGCATACCCAGGGACCGGCGGTGCAAAATCTATTTCCCGGCAGCCGGGTGCTCAAGGACTATGGGCACCGGGACCGGGTGGTGTGTGTAAAGAAGCTATGAGAGAGAAACTGAAGAAGCTAAAGGAACGATACGAGGAACTGGGGCGGCTGCTGTCGGCCCCGGATGCCATGGCGGACAGAAACGCCTGGAAGGAGATGAACCGGGAGAGGGCGGAGCTGGAGCAGATTGTGGCGGTCTTTGACCGGTACGAGGACAACCTGCAGCAGCAGGCGGACTGCCGGGACATGCTAAACGACCGCCAGGAAGCGGACATGAAGGAGCTTATCCAGCAGGAGCTAAGCGAGCTTGCGGAGGGGGAGCAGCAGCTGACGGAGGAATTGAAGCTCCTGCTGCTGCCCAAGGACCCCAACGACGAGAAGGATGTCATCCTGGAGATTCGGGCCGGCACGGGCGGGGAGGAAGCGTCCCTGTTTGGAGGGGATTTGCTTCGGATGTACCAGCGCTACGCCGAGCGGCATCGGTACGCCGTGGAGTTCGTGGAGGACAACCGGACCGAGATGGGCGGCGTGAAGGAGGTGGTGTTGTCCATCTCCGGCAAGGGTGCCTACTCCCGGCTCAAGTTTGAAAGCGGGGTCCACCGGGTCCAGCGGGTGCCCGAGACGGAGAACCAGGGCCGCATCTACACCAGCGCCGCCACCGTGGCGGTGATGCCCCAGGTGGACGAGGTTCAGGTCGAGATTAAGGACAGCGATATTCAGATAGACACCTACCGCAGCAGCGGCGCCGGTGGCCAGCATGTGAACAAGACCTCCTCCGCCATCCGCATCACGCACATCCCCACGGGCATCGTGGTGGCCTGCCAGGACGAGCGGAGCCAGTATAAGAACAAGGACAAGGCCATGCAGGTGCTTCGCAGCCGCATCTTCGACCTGTACCAGTCCCAGCAGGATGCCGCCGTGTCCAGCGCCAGAAAGAGCATGGTGGGCAGCGGCGACAGGAGCGAGCGGATCCGAACCTATAACTTCCCCCAAAACAGGGTGACGGACCATCGCATCAACTTCACCCTCTATAAGCTCGAGCAGTTTTTGGACGGGGACATGGACGAGATGATCGACGCCCTGATTCTGGCGGAGCGTACAAGGCAGCTGTCCGGGGAGGATTCTTGATTTTTTCGCCCTTTCCGACTTATCTTCTTAGAGTTCTTTTGGGCAGCTTTTCTTTCAAGAAAAGCTGCAAATATAATGATTACCTCTGTTATCAAAACAACTGATCCAACGCAAGCCGCAACCCAGGGCGCGGCCATCCTCCGCGCCGGGGAGCTCGTGGCCTTTCCCACGGAGACGGTCTATGGCCTGGGGGCGGACGGACTCAACGGAGCGGCGGTAGACAAAATCTTTTTAGCCAAGGGCCGTCCCAACGACAACCCGCTCATTCTCCATGTGGCAAGGCCACAGGATGCCTTTGCCCTCTGGGACGGGGAGCCGCCCTTTGCCCGGGCTCTTATGGACACCTTCTGGCCCGGTCCTTTGACCCTTATCTATCATAAAGCCCCCCGCATCCCGAACGAGGTGACGGCGGGGCTTTCCACCGTAGCTGTGCGGCTGCCGGAGAGCGCCGTAGCCCGGGAGCTGATTCTGGCGGCGGGCTGCCCCATCGCCGCCCCGAGCGCCAACCTTTCCGGCAAGCCCAGCCCGACAACGGCCGAGCACGTGTATGCGGATATGGCGGGGAAGATTCCCCTGATTATAGACGGCGGTCCCTGCCGCTACGGGGTGGAGAGCACGGTGCTGTCCCTGGTGGGTATCCCCACCATCCTTCGGCCCGGGGCCGTGACACGGGAGATGCTGGCGGCGGTCATCGGCGAAGTGGCCCTGGCTCCCAGCATCCTGCAGCCCCTGCAAAAAGGGGAGACGGCTGCATCCCCCGGCATGAAGTATAAGCACTACGCCCCCAGCGCCCAGGTGCAGGTGGTGGTGGGGGAACCGGCCGCCGCCGCCCGGCGAATCTGCGAGCTGTATGACGGTCTCATCGCCAAGGGCAAGACCGTCCGCATCGCCGCCACGGCGGAGGCCGCCCCCTTCTATGGCAGCAGAGCCTATGCCCTGCTGGGCCGACGCTTAGAGCCCATCAGCCTCTGCAGCGGGCTTTTTCGCCTGCTTAGGGAGCTCGATGAAGGGGCGGATGTGATTCTTGCCGAAGGCGTCGCCCCCCAGGGCGCCGGCCTGGCCTTTATGAACCGTCTCCTCCGGGCCGCCGGCTTTCAGGTGGAGTATGTGTGAGGGGCCAGACCATAACCTCTCTTTGACGGCCCCCGTGTGAGGGGCCAGACCATTTGCGGCAACTAAAGTTGAATATACTGCAGGTAGGAAGGCCCTCCAAATCGGGCCTTCCTTTTGATTATGTGCCGCAAATTAACGGCGTTTTTGGGCCTTCATATAGCTTACTATAATTCGGCCCAAAGAACGCCGTTTCTGCCCTCCTCCTCGGGAGCCTTGCTGAGCGCAAGCGACGCCCCCACCCTTGCCTCCACCGTTGCGTAGCAATGGGGGAGGTGGCATTTTGCCCTCTGGGCAAAATGACGGAAGGGGAGGCAATTCCCCCTTACTCCCCCCTT
>JAFSPW010000027.1 GCA_017451295.1 Clostridia bacterium | reverse complement strand
TGCAGTCGGCGAGCAAATTCTGCGTTGGTTCCATGAGGAGAATCGCAGATTGACTGGGGACCGTCAATCAAGATTTGACGAAGCAGAACCGGCACAGAAGGTGCCGCCCAATGTGCATGGGTTAGGCGTGGATTAGTATCACTTATCCGATTTTCACCTTGGTGGCCGGGTCCACGGCCTTGCCGTTCTGGAAGAAGGCAAAGTGCAGGTGGCTTTCCTCGGCGCACTCGCTGATGGCGCTGTGGCCCACGGTGCCAAGGACCGTCCCGGCGTTCACCTTGTCCCCGGCCTGGACGGGCACGGTGTCGTTCAAATTGGCATAGAGGCTCTTTCTGTCGGAGGAGTGCGCCACAATCACCGTGGTGCCCAGGGCATCGTCCGTATAGACCTTCTCCACCGTGCCGCCTAAGACGCACTTGACCGTGGTGCCCTCTAAGCAGGCGATGTCCACGCCCAGGTGGGTGGTCCACTGGTCCAGGGTTTTAGAGTAAATCAGCTTGTCCTGGGCATAGCCCCAGACCACCTTCCCGGACACGGGGGCGGCCGCCTTCTTATCGGCTGTGGCCGCTTTAGGGGTGGGGGTAGGCGCCGCCGTGGCCGTGGCCGTGGGGGCAGGGGTGGGGGTGGAGAGAATCCGCAGCACCGGCAGGGAGGAGGCTTCGGGCCGCACCGGCAGAATCACCGGCACCGTCTCCTCCTCCTCGGGCAGGGGTTCCGCCGCCGCCACCACATCCTGCGGCTCCACCGCCTCCTGATTCTTGGGCAGGGAGGTGATGGCCACCGCCGCCCCGATGACCGCCAGACACAGGGCCAGGGCGCAGTAGACCCCCCAATCCCGCCAGAAGGTACTCTTTGGGGTGGTTTCAAATTCGTTGGTTTCCATTTTCGTCTGTTCCTTTCTTCGTCCCGGGGGGCGAGCAAGTGTTTTGTTTTTTGTTTCGGGGATAGTATGAACCGAGCCCTTTTGTTCCATTCAATTTTTTTCAAAACATTTGCCATGACAAGGCGCATAGGGTATAATCAGCACATGAAAAGCAATCGTATGTATCCTCGGTTCGTGGTGAACCAAAAAGCGGAAAAGAGCCTTCGGGCCGGTCATCCCTGGGTCTATGGGGAGGAAGTGGTCTGCCGTGAAGCCGCCGAAAACGGCGCTCTCGGGGATGTGTTCTCCCAGAAGGGGGTGTATCTGGGCACGGGCTTTGTGAACGGGAACAGCAAGATCCTACTTCGCATTCTCTCCAAAAACGCCAACGATACCTTCGACGAAGCCTTCTTTCGCCGCCGGGTTCGCTATGCGCTGGACTATCGGCACACGGTCATGGGGCCGGATTTTCCCGCCTGCCGCCTTATCTTCGGGGAAGCGGACGGCCTGCCGGGGCTGACGGTGGACCTTTTTTCCACCGTGCTCGTGGCGGAGGTACTGTGCCTGGGCATGGACCAACGCAAGCAGATGATTTTTTCGCTGCTGGTGGAGGAGCTCAAAAACGACGGCATCGCCGTCACCGCCCTCTATGAGCGCAACGAAAGCCCCCTGCGGGGGAAGGAAGGGCTTCCCACCGGCAAGGGCTATTTTGCCCTGCCGGGACTTATCACGCAGGGGGACGGCCTGGTGGACATGGTGGAAAACGGCATCACCTACACCGTGGACTATATCAACGGGCAAAAGACCGGCTTTTTCCTGGACCAGAAGTATAACCGCCTGGCGGCGGCCAGGCTGGCTCCCGGCAAGCGGGTGCTGGACTGCTTCACCCACACCGGCGCCTTCGCCCTAAACTGCGCCAAAGCAGGGGCCAAGGCAGTGACGGCGGTGGATGTGTCCCAAACCGCCCTTGCCGCTGTAGAAAAGAACGCCCAGAGGAACGGCCTTGCCCTCGCCTGCCTGCAGGCGGATGTGTTCGATTTATTGACGGAGCTGACAGAAAAGAAGTGCCGGGACTACGACTATATCATCCTGGACCCGCCCGCCTTTACAAAGAGCAACGCCACGGCCAAAAACGCCTTCAACGGCTACAAGCAGATCAACCGCATGGCCATGAAGCTGCTGCCGAGGGGCGGGTATCTGGCCACTTGCTCCTGCTCCCACTTTATGTATGAGGACCAGTTCAAGCGGATGCTGCTGGAAGCGGCGGCGGAGGCAGGGGTGACCCTTCGCTTCATCGAGCAGCGGCAGCAGGGGCCGGACCACCCCATTTTGCCCACGGTGCCGGAGACGGCGTATTTGAAATTCTATCTGCTGCAGGTGATCTGATGCTGACCCTTACCCAAGCCCAGGCCCGGATTGAGGCCTGTCTACCGAAAAAAACGCCCCTTATCGTGGCCCTCGACGGCCGTTCCGCCGCCGGGAAGACCACCTTTGCCAATCGCCTGGTCCATGCCTTTGGGGGTTCCATCATCCACATGGACGACTTCTTTTTGCCCGCCGAAAGGTTCACCCCCGACCGGGAACCCTTGCCCGGGGGGAATATCGACGAGGAACGGTTTGTCAGGGAGGTCCTCACCCCCCTGCAGGAGGGCAGCGCCTTTTGCTACCGGCCCTTTTCCTGCAAGAGCCAGAGCCTTTTACCCCCGGTGCCCGTGTCCGGCCCCCTAATTGTGGTGGAGGGTGCCTATGCCCTGCTGCCCCGGTGGGGCCAATACTATGACCTGGCCCTGTTTCTCACCGTCACGGCGGAGGAACAGCAGGGGCGGCTTCTGCTTCGCAACGGCGCTAAGGGCATGGTCCCCTTCCTCCAGCGCTGGATTCCCCGGGAGGAGCGCTACTTTGCCGCCTGTTCCCTTCCCGCCCTCCAGCATCTGCTCATCGACGGCGCAACGGAATAACACAAGAGGCTGTTAGAAAACCCGTAGAACGGGACTTTTTAACAGCCTCTGTTTCTAATTGAAACCACCTCATCCACCGCAAGCTGTTCTTCCCCCAGCGGGGGAAGATGTCGCCGCCGGGCGACAGATGAGGGAGAGTGTCTCTTTCTCCCTCAACCGACTTCGCTGCGCTCAGCCACCTTCCCCCGCTGGGGGAAGGACATTCCCTTTCCCTTCCACGCTTTTTTTGATGCGCTATTTCTCCAACTCCAGCAGGGCCTGTTTGCGGTCCGGGCCGGCACTGTAGCCTCCCAGGCGGCCGCCGACACCCACCACCCGGTGGCAGGGCACCAGCAGCAGGATGGGGTTCTTTCCCACCGCCCTGCCCACGGCCCGGGCGGCGCCGGGGTTCAGGTTCAGGCGTTGGGCCAACTGTCCATAGGTAAGGGTGCACCCGTAGGGAATCTCCCCCAGGGCTTGCCACACCCGCCGGCAAAAGTCGCTGCCCTGCAGGTGAAGGGGCGGCACAGGTCCCGGGTCTTTCCCGGAAAAATAGACATCCAGCCAAGCAACTGCCGCCGTGAGACAGGCGGACCCTTCCGGCTCCTCCTCCGGACCCGGGGCAAACCGAACCCCCGTCAGCCCCTGCTCGTCCGCCGTCAGCCACAGGGTTCCCAGGGGGGAGTCGTATTCCTTAGCAAACATAGTACAGCTTCCCATCCATTTTTATCAGTCCCAGGGCAAGCAGGGCCTCCAGGACCGTTTCATAGTCGTCATAGTGATCGAGAATCCGGAACACCAGTTCCTGTCGTTCATAGCCCCGGCCCCTTTCCAGCTCGGCGCACAGGCGGCCAAGGAGCGCCCGCCGCAGCCCCTCGTCCTCCGGCAGCATCAGCAGCAGCCCATCCCGCCAGTACAGGTTTATCAGCCGCTCCCGGTCCGTCACGGCTCCACCGCCTCCACGGACCCGAAGATCAGCGCCAGCTCCCGGGCATAGGCAGCTTGCTCCCCCACAAAGGCCAGCAGGGCGATGCGCTCGCCCCTAAAGAAGGCATACATCATCAATGGTCGCTGCTGACTGTTCTCCTTTTCCACCAGAACGGCATCGACCCGGTAGCAGCTAAGGCCATTCAGGCTGTCCCGGTTTATCTCCATGTCCGAAAGGCCGAAGCCGGAAGCCCCGGTCTTCAGCAGCTCTCCCTCCACCAGGGCGGCAATGGTCTCCGGCGTGTAGAACAGCAGCGCCAAATCCACGTCCGTCTCCGTAAAGGGGAACTCCGCCGCCTCCTCCATATACAGCAGTCCGCCCTCCGGCTCCGCCCCCTCCGGGTAAGCCGCCGTGGCCGTCTGCAAATCGCTGGTGCGCCAGTCCTCCGGAATCAAAAACCGCAGGCTCTGCCCCTCAATCACCTTCCCCTGCAGGGGCTCGGCGGTGGGCTCGGCCGTAGGCTCGGCGGTGGGCTCCGCCGTAGGCTCCATAGTGGGCTCCATAGTGGGCTTTATACTGGGTGTATCACTGGGCGCGGCGGTGGGTTCAACCGTCGCTTGTGCCGTGGGCTCCATGGTGGGCAGCAGCTCCACCTGGGACACGGGCACGCGCACACAGCCCAGGCACAACCCCAGGCACAGCAACAGGGCAACCATCTTTTTCATATCTTCACTCCTTATCCTTGAAAACAGTCTCAAAATCTTCCTTGGCGTGCCGGTCCACCAGCTCACAGAAGCGGTCATACTTCTCCAAAAAGGCCTTCGCCTCCGGCGTGAGACTGGCGCCGCCGCCGTCGCTGCCGCCGGTGGTGGTCTTGAGCAGGGGGAACCCCAGCTCCCTTTCCGCCCGGCGCAGAATGGCCCAGGCCTTGCTGTAGGCCATGCCCATGGCCATGGTGGCCTGGCGGATGGAGTGTACCTGCTCCACCCGGCGCAGCAGCTCTGCAATGCCGGGGCCGAAAAACTTTTCCTCCCCCTTGAGCCGGGGGGACACGATGTATTGAAGCTCTTTCATGGCGGACCTTCCTCCTGCCCTATTCTACCCCAGAGCACCCCTTTGTGCAAGGGGAATGGTTCCCCATACTTTGACAATGCTGTTTGGCATTATCAATAAAAAATCAAAAATGCGAAACAGCCCCACCCTCATCTGCTCAGGTGGTGTTTTGACAGACCAGCGGCAAGCAGTGTATACTTACTGTATCAATCCTGAAAGCCGTTCATGGGAAGGGGGCACAAAACATGATAACCAGAGCAGAAGCTATCCGAATTGCCAAAGAGGTAGATCCACAGGCTACCGTTATTTCGGTCTTTGCGAAGGGCTACCATTTCATGCGAAAAGAGGACCGGGACCTGATTTCGGACCCCGGGTTCGCCGTCTCAAAGGAGGACGGGCGGGTGTATATGGGTTTCTCGGCCCGTATCTTTCTGGAGGATAATCTGTTTGAAGAAAACCCTGTAGGGAAGGAGGAAGAAGAATAAGACGGTTACATATCCTCTTGCTGGTCGCTGTGCTGCTATTGTCGGTGGGTTGCGGCAAAGCGGATGGCGTTATAAAGATTCATGCCGCTATTAACGGGGGAGGAAGCCGCTTTCATTCGTGAAATCAAGAACGGCCAAACGATAGATGCAACCTATGTGTTTGAGCTTCACGGCGACTCTGCCGTCGAAGTTCTTGTCGGTGAACCTACCTCTGTCATGGTTACCGTCGGGAGAAAGATTGTCAACAGATAAACCGTTTGTCATAGGGCCAAGCGGGGCAAAAAGGACCGTCACCGCCTCCGGCGGGAACACTTTTGCAGACGCAAAATGCCTTCCCCGTTTTGCCTTCCCCTGGAGGGGAAGGTGGCACGAGCTGCTGACAGCGAGTGACGAATGAGGTGGCACCTCGTGATTCTGATGCCGTTTTTTATGCAAGAGCATTCTCATGCTTCTTTCCTTATTGTGTTTGACGAGTAAGCCGAAAGAGGGCAGACAGTTCGTTTCCGCTTTCCTGCATGCCTCGTTTCATCCACTCAAGCATCCACCCATAAATACCATATGCCCAGAAGGATTTCATGTAGGCTTCCAGGTTTTGCATTTTGGGAGTAATCTGAATCGTTCTTATGATGGTATCCATCATAATGGCGGACATACCCGCATGATAGAGTGTGGTATAAAACTCTCTGTGATCCCGATAGAAGTCAAACAGGGAAGGAAACAAGGTCTCCGGTGCAGATTCCGGGTTTGACGCATAGAGAGCGCCCCATTTTTTGATGAGCCGATCAGACTCCTCCCGCAGGATATCTTCTTTGCTCTGGTAGTTTCGGTAAAAAGAGACTCGCCCAATTCCGGCTTTGGCTGTTAACTCGCTGATAGAAATATCCGAAAGGGGCTTTTCTTTCAGAAGAGAAAGAAGCGCCGCTGTAATCTGCTTTTTGACATACGTGTTTTTCTGTTCGTTATTCAAATTCATGCGATGAAACAAACCTCCCTTTCTTGTATCATTTTGTTGAAACACTTGTATCGTCTATGATTTCATGATACATTTGTTCCATCACGTTGTCAAGGGAGTTAAGATGAGTAAAGCATTGAAAATTGTTTGGATTATGTTGGGCGTGTTGCTTGTCGTGGTGATTGCCGCCGTCTTATTCATCAAGTCAATGATGCCCGGCGGGGACACAAACAACGCCATTACGGAGGGATACTATAAGCGCTTTCAATCCGCTGCGCCTCTGGAGATGAAATATGCTCAGCCGGGCTCGTATACCATAAGCTATACGGAATTTGCATCTGACAATACAGCCATTGAAAAGGTGCGTGTCTGGTATCCGCAAGAATTGACGGACAGTAATCGAAGCTGGCCCATGATTCTGGTGGTCAATGCCAGCGGGACACCAGCCTCCGCTTATGCGCCATTCTTCCCACGCTTAGCCTCATGGGGCTTTGTGGTTGTCGGTAACGAGGATGGGCAGACAGGGACCGGTGAGACGGCCTCCCTTACCTTGGATTTCATGCTGAATCTTCCCAATGACAGTGTGCTTGCCGGGAAAATTGACTATGACAGCATGGGCATCATCGGCTATTCCCAGGGCGGGGCCGGCGCCATCTGTGCCGTGACAAACTATGAAAACGGCGCACGCTACAAGGCGATGTTTACGGGAAGTGCCGCCTATCCTGCGCTTGCCAGAAACATGGGCTGGGAATATGATGCCTCGAGAATAACAATCCCGTATTTCATGGTTGCCGGTACCGGCAAGTCCGATGATTCCGGCAATGATCCGGAAAAAGCATACGGCGGAGTATCCCCGCTTTCGGCGCAGATTGCAAATTATAACAGCATCTCTGATGCCGTACAGAAGGTTCGGGCACGGGCCGTTGGAGCAGAGCACGAGCAGATGCTGATGCGCTCGGACGGATACATGACGGCATGGATGCTGTATCAATTAAGGGATGACGCACAGGCGGCGGCAGTCTTCATCGGGGAAGAGGCAGAGATACTTCATAACGATAACTGGCAGGATGTGGAGAAGAATCAATGACTAAAACAGCATGGAAAAAGAAACACACTTTTTTACTCGGTATGGCAATCATAGTGATTGTATTGCTGGCAGCCGTTTTACTGCTCATGACCCATACGCAAATAATCGTGGGTGCCATCCAGAGCCTGTCCGCAAGTACGGTAAACACAAAGAACCTCTATGCGCCTCTTGCAGCGCCCATGGAAGGGCTGAAAGAAAACGGACAATACATCCAAACAGAAATCCTGTATTCCGATCATTATCCCAACAGTTATCTTGACATAACCTATCCGGACGAAAACATAACGGCCTCCCGTCCTACCCTGATTTACTTCCATGGCGGCGGCTTCTTTGGCGGCAGCAAGAATATAGGCGATCCGCTTGCAGGCAGCGATGCGACGGCGCTGCTGGATGACATCTGCGCCGGAGGCTATAATCTTGTCAATGTTGATTATGTGCTGGTGCCGGAATACCATTTTCCTGATCCGTTGATTCAGGTAAATGAAGCGTTTGCGTTCTTACTGGAGCACGCAGAGCAATATCGTCTGGATATGGATCGGGTGGTCATTATGGGCTCATCCGCCGGGGCAATCATCACAAGTCAAATGGGAAGCGTCATTACGAACCCGGACTATGCTGAACTGCTCAAAATCGCACCGGCGCTCAAACCCGAACAGGTCAAAGCGGTTGTGCTGGATGATGCTCCGCTCGTCTACGATCAATTTTCCCTTGGAGCCAAGGTACTGATTGGCAACTATGTCAAAGGCACCATTTTCTTAGGGCAGGAAGAAATACAAAAATACAACAACATTCTCTGGGTCGATTCGAACTATCCGCCCGCAGTCCTGCTGGGCAGCGAGTATTATGCTGATATGAGAGCCATGCATGATGCGCTGCTCGAAGCCAACGTCCCGCACGAATGGATTGATCCGCTGGCAGAACGGAATCTGAGGATGCCTCACTGTTTTGTGGCCTCTGAGCGTGTGGATGCAGTGGCAAAAGATGCCTTTGACAGAATGATGATTTTTATAGCTGAACAGGTAAAATAAATGGCATCCTGAAAACTTTCAGTGAGTAAGCAGGCCCTCTTCCTTTCCCCCGCTGCTGCAATAGACGCAAAAAGCCTCCCCGCCCTATGGGTGGGGAGGCTTCTGTTTCGTTGCGCTTATACTAATCCGCGGTTAGGTGTGGATTAGTATTAGTTGGCCTTGTTGGCAATTTCGTCCAGAATCATGGCCGAGAACTGCTCGAGGGTCATGGTGCCGAGGTCGCCCTTGCCCCGGGAGCGGACGGAGATGACGCCGTTCTCCACATCCCTATCGCCGATGACCAGCATATAGGGAATCTTTTGCAGCTGAGCTTCCCGAATCTTATAGCCCAGCTTCTCGTTCCGATCGTCCACTTCCACCCGGATGCCCTTGTCTAAGAGCTGCTCGGCCAGGGCTTTGGAATGGCAGAGGGTCCTGTCGGTGATGGGCAGGATGCGGACCTGCTCCGGCGCCAGCCAGGTGGGGAAGTTGCCGGCGGTCTCCTCGATAAGGTAGGCCATGAACCGATCGAGAGACCCCAGAATGGCCCGGTGCAGCACCACAGGGCAGCGCTCCTTGCCCTCCTTGTCGATATAGGTCAGGTTGAACCGGGCGGGGAGGCAGAAGTCCAGCTGGCAGGTGGACAGGGTATACTCGGCACCCACGGCGGGAACCACATTCACATCGAGCTTGGGGCCGTAGAAGGCGGCTTCGCCAATCTCCTCCGTGTAGTCAAGGCCCAGGGAGTCAAGCACGTCCCTGAGGGCGCTTTCGGCAGTGTTCCACATCTCGTCGTCATCGTGATACTTC
The DNA here is from genome assembly GCA_017451295.1 of Clostridia bacterium. Taxonomy (GTDB): domain Bacteria; phylum Bacillota; class Clostridia; order Christensenellales; family CAG-138; genus RUG472. The sequence goes on along the minus strand of JAFSPW010000027.1, from coordinate 9,677 downwards.
ACCTTGTCCTTGGGGTCCCGAAGGGACAGAACGCAGCGATAGTTGGTGATGCCGAAGTCCTTATAGGTGGTGAAAATCAGGTCCACCACCTTGGCAAACTCCTCCTTAATCTGCTCCGGGGTCACGAACAGGTGGGCATCGTTCTGGCAGAAGTGACGGCCGCGCTCGATACCCTTGAGGGTGCCGGAAGCCTCGTAGCGGAAGTCGTGGGCAATCTCGCCGATACGCACGGGCAGGTTCCGGTAGGAGTGGGAGGTGTTGGCGTAGATACGCATATGGTGGGGGCAGTTCATGGGCCGCAGCACGTAGGTCTCGTCCTCCACCTGCATGGCGGGGAACATGTTCTGCTGGTAGTGGTCCCAATGGCCGGAAATCTTATAGAGGTCCACGGTGCCCACGCAGGGGGTCAGCACGTGCTGGTAGCCGGAGCGAATCTCCTTGTCCCGGATGTAGTTTTCGAGAATCCGCCAGAGGGTATAGCCCTTGGGCAGGAACATGGGCAGGCCCTTGCCCACCAGCTCGTCGGACATGAACAGGCCCAGCTCCCGGCCCAGCTTCCGGTGGTCCCGCTTCTTGGCCTCCTCTAACTTCTCTATGTACGCATCCAAATCCGCCTTCTTCTCAAAGGCCGTGGCATAGATGCGCTGGAGCATCTTGTTCTTTTCCGAGCCGCGCCAGTAGGCGCCGGCCACGGACATAATCTTCACATTCTTCACCCGGCCCGTGCTCGCCACGTGAGGGCCGGCGCACAGGTCCACAAACTCGCCCTGCTTATAGAAGCTGATGGTCTCGTCCTCGGGCAAATCCTCGATGAGCTCCACCTTGTAGGGTTCCCCCTTCTGCTGCATGAAGGCGATAGCCTCCTGCCGGGGCAGCTCGAACCGCTCCACGGCCAGGTTCTCGGCGATGATTTTGTTCATCTCCTTCTCAATCTTCTCGATGTCCTCCGGGGTGAAGGAGGCTTCCCGGTCAAAGTCGTAATAGAACCCGTTGTCGATGGCGGGGCCGATAGCCAGCTTGGTCTCGGGGAACAGGCGCTTGACGGCCTGGGCCAGAATGTGGGAGCCGGTGTGCCGCATGGTCCAGCGGCCGTCCGCATCCTCGAAGGTCAAGAGCTTCAGCTCGCAGTCCTTCTCAATGGGAGCAAAGGCATCCGCCCGCTCCCCGTCGATGGTGCAGCCCAAGGTGGCCTTCATAAGGCGGGGGGAGATACTCTCGGCAATCTCCAGGGCGCTGGTGCCCTGGGCGTATTCCCGCTTCGAGCCGTCGGGGAAGGTGATAAGCATTTGTCGTTACCTCTCTTTCAATATAAAAATAAGCGCCCCGGTTTCTATCCCGGGGCGCGGTTGCGCGGTTCCACCCAAGTTTATCGCTCGTCTTGGCTGTACGGGGCCAACCCCCTTTCGGTCGCCAGGCGGTCTTCCCCGCCAACCGCCGCCCACCTTTCAGCCGGGAGTGGGCTCTCTAACGAACGGTTGCCGCCGCGGGTACTGCTTCCCGGGTCATCCCAAAATGTGGCCTCATTATACCACGCCCCGCCGAATTGTCAAGGGAAACGGGGCGTTTTTCCGGGATTCCCCGGGCTGCTTACAGGTCAATCCAGTATCTTTCCAAATATACGTCCTGCTCTTTTAGGTACACGGTGGATTCATACTTTCCGCCGTTGTTCAAAATGGTCCGCCGGCTCCCCTCGTTTCCCTCGATGCAGCTTATCAGCACCCGGTCAATTCCCAGCTGCTTGCACGTTGGCAGGACCAGCTTCAGCATCTGGGTGGCATAGCCCTTTCTTCGTTCGCTGGGGCAGACGGAATAGCCGATGTGGCCCGCATATTTCTCCAAAAAGGCATTGAAATAGTGGCGTATCTGAATGACGCCCACCACTTTGTCGTCCGTTTCCCGCACATAGATATATTGGGTCATGGGCACCAGGTGGGGCGGCGTGGTCTCGGCTTTGCTGAGCGCTTCCACCTCCTTGAGCCACTCCTGTGTCGAAGCGAAGCGGCGCAGGGACCCGCTGCCGTCCATGGACCCTCCCTGGGCCAAAAACTCCTGCCGATAGGCCTGTATCTGCCTGTCATATGCCATAGAGGGGGCAATCAGTTTCATTCCCGCTTCTCCTTGCAATCCCTTTGTTTTTCATAGTATAGCACAGTTTTTTGCCTTTGGGAGGCTGCCTCGTTGCTTTTTGACCCAAAACGCTATATACTTACAAAAAAACGGAAAGGAACCTGTGTATGAAAAAGTTTTTTAGAAGCACCCTGTTTGACGGTCTCCTGCTCATCGTGCTGGGCGTGGTGATGCTGGTGCGGCCCGATGTGGCCCTGCAAAGCCTGTGCCTGCTGGCGGGCATTCTGCTGTGTGTCATGGGCGCCATCAAAGCCGTGGTCTTTTTTGTGAACAAGAACGGGGACAAGACCCCCGCCCTGCTGATTCTGGGCATCGTGCAGCTGCTGCTGGGCATCGCCCTGATCGTCAAACCCGGTCTGTTCTTGCAGATTTTCCAGTTCGTGGTGGCGGTGCTGCTGGTCTACGGCGCCTGCCTGATGTTCGTGCAGGCCATGCTGCTGCGGCATTTGAAGGGCTTCTTCTTCTTCACGTCCCTGATTTGCGGCCTGGTCATGGTGATTCTGGCCGCCATCATCTTCGCCAACCCCGCCGCCTTCGCCGCCATCATGACCCAGCTGGAGGGCGTCTCCCTGATTATTGAGGGTCTGTCCACGCTGCTGCTGCTGCGTAAGGCCAAATAACCCGCACCCGAACCGCCCGGGGGCAGCCCATCCGGCTGTCCCTTTTTCATGCCGCCGGATATTGTCCCATATTCGGGACCGAATAACAGTTTGTTCATTTGCGGTCCCCCAACCCCTGCGCTACACTGGGGGTATGACGAACCGCAGCCATACAACACCTCATCTGCGCCCGGGCCAGCTGGTATACCTGCCGGTCTCCGGCGCCTACGTAAAGGAGGGCCGCATCCGCTCCCTCCAAAGCGGCCTTGTCACCCTCCAGTTCACCGACACCGGCGGCGCTATCCGTGTCCCCGCCCGCCGCCTCTGCCTCACCCCCGAAGCCGCCGAAGCCGCCCTTCACAAAAACCAGCCCCCCAAGGAGGAACCCCTCACCTACCTCTGGCACAACGTGCCCGTGTGGATGAGCTAAGGGCCCCTCTTGGCCGGTCCTCCTTTGCGGCTTTTTCTTTTCCCCGAAAAGAAAAACCCGCCCAAAAAGAAAAGCGGGTGTACCCCCGCTATTCTCTACAGCGCTCGCAAAGCGTATGTGCTGTCAAACGAACGGCAGCTCAGCGTAAACGACAAGATCACATACTTGCCGATCTATTACGCAATTTTCTTCTGAAAAAGAAGATATGCGAACCGCCCAAAATCCCCATAAATCAAGGGGTTTCGGGCGGTTTACTGTTGAATTGTCGCTTAAATATGCTAAATGATACTTGAAGATACTACAGGATAAGCGACTATTTGTTTCCTTTGGCGCGGTTGTGGGTTGAACATAGCATTGTGCAGTTGCTTATATCGGTTGCGCCGCCGTTGCTCCATGCGGTCACATGGTCAGCGTCCATTTCGTTCATTTTGTAAATGCGGGTTCGGTTGTTATCGTTGCCCAACGCGCAAAGCGGGCAGTTGGAAACGCCTTCGGCTTTCGCTGCATTGGTCTGTTGCGCGTATTTCGTCCGTTTTACGTTATCGTCAAACATTCGGACTTCAAGCAGCTTTGTATCATGGCAACCGCCTAAAATGTACTCGAACACGCCTTTCTTGCTTTTGACAAAGAAATCTTCGTATAGCTTTTTTACCAATTCATGCACTTTGTTCGGGTCGTAGGCGTTTGTATGAAAGCGTTCATACAGGCTGCCCCAATCAAGGCCGCGCATTTCGTTTTCAACGTTCCTGAACACGCTTGAAACCCAATCAATAACGCTGTTGAAATAGGCTTTCAATTCGGTTATGTTGGTATCAAAGCGGTGTCTGCTCATGTAATCGTCAATATTGCCCTTGCTGACCCACGCAAGCGCGGTTCGTAAATAATCCTGCCGCTTTACGTCGCCTTTGATATACGCGCTCCACTTCTGAATGTTCGCGTTTTGACTGTTGCTGAATTCAGCTTTTGCAAGGGTGACAAACGGCCCGGAATGTATTGCGTTTGAAAGTTCCTGTTCATTCAGCGGAACGCCTGCTATGTTGATCGTGCGGAACCATTCCTTTATTTCGCTTTCCGTTCCGCTGCATTCATAGATCGTCAGTTTTGTATCAAGTATTTTGCGCTGCAAATCTTCGGCAAGGCCGCTGAAATAATGCGGAACGCCGTCCGCGCCGATTATGGCGAATTTGTCTGTCAGAAAACGGCCAATGCTTGTAATGCGCTGTTGCCCGTCAAGGATTTCAAATTTATCGTCCGCAACCTTTGTGAAGTAAATCAGGCCAATCGGGTAGCCCTTCAAAATGGAATGAATAACGGCAACGTCCTTTTTGCCGTCAGCGTAAATGTAATTGCGCTGATATTCCGGCTGAATAACCAATTTGCCAGCAAGCCCAAACAGGCCCTTGCCTTCGTATTCGTTATAGACAAAGCCTTCACAAACTTTTTCAATAGTCAAATCAATATTCAAATATGTTAGCATAATATCAAACCTTTCGCTTAATAATAACGCGGAAAAACTTGGCTTCTCCGTTTACCATAGACAAGTATTTTCCTTCCCTTCTTGTTTCCTCATTGTTTAAAACGCTATAACGGCCAATACCATCAATTATGTCAAATTGTTCAGGGCAATACTTATCAAGGAACGTTATCGGAACACCCATAACGCCGTCATAGTCCGACGGTATAGCGTCAGTATATGGAACATCTATTGCGTCATAATTATCGTATTTCAAATAGCTTTGTTCCTTGATTTCCTTGTGTTTGCTGTATTTAAGATTGTCGGCCATGGTCATAAGCGGCAACGGCTGATGTCTCCGGCCATGGTCAAGGTTCGTGAACCAACGAACGCCCTTTACCCTTATAAATTTTTTCCCGTTTTCATCTACGCCGCAAGTAGCAGCTTCCAACGGATAATTATCCGGGACATTGAATTTCCTGTCGCCACTTGTTATGCTAACACCAAGCCATGCTTTGTTATATTTCAAATATGGGAAAAACTCTTTGTATGTTATCGCATTCTGATTTCCAATTATCAAAAAGTTCTTTTGGGCTTCGATTATCCATGCAACAAATTGTCTAAACAATGAAAACGGCGGGTTTGTAACGATTATATCGGCTTCGTCGCGCAAACGTGTCACTTCTTCGCTGCGGAAATCGCCGTCACCTTCAAGGTATTTCCATTGAAGATCATTTATATCTATCCTTTTATTTCGGCGGGTCAAAGTGAATATCTTACCACGTTTAGGCGATATGTTTTCATCGTATTGCGGAGATTGCCTTTCATAATCGGTCAAAAAATCAAATATTGAAAGTTGAATTGTCCCGCTTTTATTCTTGCTTTCCGTTGCATAGCTTGTACTGATTAGCTTTTTAAGGCCTAATCTATCAAAATTCTGCGCGAAAAAGCGTGTAAAGTTGCTCCACTCCGGGTCATCGCAAGGCAGCAAAACCGTTTTATCCCGGAATGTATCGGGGTTGTATTCCAAATAGGCGTTAATTTCGCGCTGTATATCTTCAAATTGTGTATAGAATTCGTCATTCTGATTTCTATCAGCTTTACGCAATGTGTCATTTTTCTGTGGCATATAACGAACCCGCTTTCGCTTGCATAATAAATCAATACTAGTATATCCGATTTTACAAACCGTTTCAAGCAGGAAAGCAAGCCTTATGCAGTTTTTATTTATCTCCGTTTGCAGTACAGCTTTCACCCGCGCTGCGCTAATGAAGACGCTGCGCTAATGAAGACGCTGCGCCAATGAAGACGCTTCGCTAATGAACGCCACCATTCCTTCATTAGGCAACGCAGTTGCCGTCTTCATTAAGCCGTAAGGCTGTCTTCATTAGGCCCCCAGGGCCGTCTTCATTGAAAAAAGCACTTGCCTCCGCAAGTGCTTTTTTCTTTGGTACGCCTGTTGATAACGGACTTAGTTAAAATGATGGAAAGACAGCCACATACACATTCCTATCTATAATTGCATCCTAAGTCCTCTAAAAGAATTCCTAAAACAATACCTAATCCTTGTTCCTGTCTTTATCGGGCGAAGGATCGTGCTTGATGATTATCTCTCCAGAAACATGAACAGGAAGCGTCCTTATAGGTATTTGATGGAGATTTATTGAAAAATTTGTGCTTGGGGTAGTAGTAGAAACTATCGTATGCGGTCCATTATAATCAATTGTTGACATCACGGAAGATTCACTTAGATAAACGCTCATTTTAAGCCTCCTGAAGATAGTTTATCCAACCAGTTCCTGTTTTAGTACAGTTTATGCCCAAACTCATATCAGCGTTACGCCAATATAGTATATCGAGATTTGAATAGACCGCTGAAGCACTATAGATGCTCTCAATGGAGGCAACCAACTCTCTGATTTTAATCGAAGTACGGGTTGAAACAGGTATATTCTGTGCGTGATTAGCGATTATTTGTTGTGCTAATTGCGGGGGTGTATTAGCCGGCAAGTTTACAACAGGGACCTGACTGATCAAGTTATAAGAATCAGGGTTGTTCATAAGCTCTTTTGTTAAATCAAATGGGTCATCACATTTCATCTCATTTGCAAAATCTCGCCATATTTTCCACAAAGCATCTTCGAGAGTAGAATCTGGCTTTTTAATATCCAAGCCAATATCTAAAGCTTCCTTTCTACTAACAGCATAGCCATGATGATAATAGGATGAATTAAGAAGTCGTGCAATTGACTTTGCTTTATTCTTGTCGTCCATATGGGTGCTTAACATTTTTTCGCTTAAAGTAAGAGATAACTGCTGCCCTCTTTTTGCACTGCCTATCGGCAACGCTCCAACATCAGTTAATAACGGAGTAATGGCTGAAATTAAATGCTGTTGATCAGAAATCCCTACATCACTTTTTATAAACTCAATATAATTTCTCAAATCTTCGGAACTAAACTGCAATTGTTCCTGAAGACCTTGGCCATTCTTACGCGATACAGTGAGCTGAGGGTCAACAGGTCCAAGATTAGAGAAAGGATGCATGATTATTTCATCTGCACCAAGAGATAAAACAGTCGCCGCGCTATATGCAACATATGGAAGCAACACTGAAATCTGATTAAAGCGTTCTCTTAGAAGGCCAATTATTCGCAATGCTGTAATGGGGTCTCCGCCATTGCTGATAATTAAAAAATCAACTTTCCTTTCCTCTTCCGGAATAGAATTGAGCTGTTCAATAATGGGTGTGATTGCATCACCAGCCATTATTCCTCCGAGATTTGGTCTGATAGACGTTACATACGAAATGAGTGGCTTTTTGCGGTAATTAATAATAGATTCGTATAGCTGCTTTCTTTCCGAAAAAGACATGGTCACACCTCAACATTTTTCATTATTATATCATGAAATACAAACGATTCAAGGGTTAGTCAAAACAAATATCTTTCCCAGCCGCCTTTGGCGGCTAACGATGTATCTTTGCTTCGCTCCGAAATGATGTAGATCGCTTTGCGATCAATGATGAGATGTTTGCCCCAATGTCCCGCAGGACACATCATCAGCGAAGCGGCATCATGCGCGAAGCGCACATCATTTGCCCGACAGGGCAAACATCATTGAAAAAAGCACTTGCCTTCGCAAGTGCTTTTTCCTTTGGCTCCCCAGGTAGGGCTCGAACCTACAACCCTTCGGTTAACAGAAATCATTTATACAGATACTAAAAAGTGCCAAATTATGGGAAAAATGCCTAAAAATCTAAGAAAACACCATTTCATGTCAGGACCCTATGAACCTGATTATACTGAATAGTACCATGTGAAATACATTCGTGTGGGGTAAAAATGGGGTAGTATTTATCCCATGAATCGGATTTGATCCTGAAAGCATAGCCCATCTAGGATCCTGACCCGTTGCTATGCTTTCAGCATGTCACTCCGCCGTCGCTACATCCAGTTCGCTGACGGCCTTGGGGTACTCCCGAAGCTCGTCCGGTTCGTGGAGGGGGTCCCAGACCTGGGCGAAGAATGGATCCACCTTGGCCCGGTTGCCGTAGTTCCAGCTTTTGCGCTCGCATTCCGGGCACCAGTGGCCGCCCTCCAGGACGAGACGGGGACTGGCTTCAAAGGTGTGGCCGAAGGCGCAGCGGAAGGTGAGCTTTGTCCGCCAGTCGCCGGTGGTCATGTTCTCGGACAGGAGTTCCCCGCCCCGGAAAGCGGCCGCACCGGCTATATCGGCGCGGGTGAGCTCGCTCTCGGGCTTGGTCTCGTCGTAGCCGTGGTCGATGGGCGCCACCGTGTCCCAGTCGATGAAGTGGTCCATCTCGCTGGCCTTGTCGGGCAGGGCTTCCCAGGCCTTGCGGCTGCCCCAGTAGGCGTCGATATGGTCCTCCCTGTTTTCGTCCAGCCAGCGCTGGGGCCCGTGTTCGCCGTTCAACAATTCCTTGAACGTGCTCTTTATGATAGAGCCCATGAGCTTCTGCCCGCCGGGAAGCTTGCAGATCACTTTGCCGAAGGGCCTGGCCGCACCCAGCTCCTTGAGATAGGCATCGTAGAAATACTGCATGCTGTCGGAGCGGAAGTGAAGATAATTATCCAGCTTGTCGGAGTCGAGGTAGTAGTGGCCGTGGAAGTTCCGCGTGGCCACCACCTTAGGGTCGATGACATAGTCGATATTCTGTATGCCGATCTCCCCGTACATGATCTTATACATGGTGTAGGTGTCCACCCGGCAGCTCTCGCCGCCCCCGATGTTGTAGATATGGCCCCAGAAGGAGGGGTCCAGGGAGCCCTCCGCCTCAAAGGCGCACAGGTTCCGCATCGCCCGGCCGCTGTCCCGGTCGGAGCAGTACTCCAGCACGTTGTCCAGGCAGTTGTGGAACTGGATGGCGTCCCGGATCTTCGCCATGGCGGGACCGATGATCCCCGTCTGGCGCAGGCTCACCCAGTACTTCAGGCCGCTCTCGATGACGTACCGCTCGGCCGCCACCTTGGATACGGCGTAGTAGTCGAACATGCTGGGCTTGATGGGGTCGCCGACCCTGCCCCAGTGGATGGGCGGCATCCTATCGCCGGTTTCCGCCACGGTGCCGATGTAGACGAAGCGGGTGCTGTCGTTCTGTCCCAGGCTTTGGATGGCCTCGACCAGGTTCCGGGTGGAGCCGTAGTTGTTCTCCATGGCCTTCTTGGGAAAGTAGTCCGCCTGGGGGGACACGAAGGCCGCGATGTGCAGGACAATATCCGCCCCCTTTACGCAGGCGGCCACGTCCTCCCGGTTCAAGAGGTCGCCCCAATGGATGGAGAGCCCCGGAGTGTCCAGATAGGGGGCAAAGAGCTTCCGGTTCTTCTCGCTGTTTCTAAGGAGGAGCACCAGGTCGTAAAGCTTCCCGAGGTCGGAGACCATGGCCTTGAAGCTTTCGAAGCCCATGCCGCCCCCAGCGCCGGTCATGAACACCCGCATACTATTCTCCCTTCATGTCCAGCACCTGGGTCTTCTTCTCCAGGATGTCCTTGCACAGCAGGATGGAGTCCCCGATGGCGGCGTCGATGTCGTCGTCGGTGACGCCCAG
>JAFSPW010000026.1 GCA_017451295.1 Clostridia bacterium | reverse complement strand
CAGTCGGCGAGCAAATTCTGCGTTGGTTCCATGAGGAGAATCGCAGATTGACTGGGGACCGTCAATCAAGATTTGACGAAGCAGAACCGGCACAGAAGGTGCCGCCCAATGTGCATGGGTTAGGCGTGGATTAGTATTACATATTTGTAAGATTGCTGTAAGCCTTCCCTATGGCACGGCCCCCGAAAGGGGGCTATACTTTTGTCATCAACGGATTAGAGGAGAAACAGACATGGCCCTTTTGGAAGTGGAGCATTTGAGGAAGGTATACACCGCCCGGCTGGGCGGCGTGGGCGTGGAGGCCCTGAAGGACGTGAGCTTTTCGGTGGAGGCCGGGGAGTTTGTGGCCATCATGGGGGAAAGCGGTTCCGGCAAGACCACGCTGCTGAACATTCTGGCCGCCCTGGACACGCCCACGGCGGGGGATGTGCTGCTGAACGGTCAGCCCATGGGGCGGCTGAAGGAGCGGGATTTGACGGCCTTTCGGCGGGAGAACCTGGGGTTCGTGTTCCAGGACTTTAATCTGCTGGACGCCTTCACCGTCCGGGACAACATCTTTTTGCCCCTGGTCCTCTCCGGCATGGCCTATGAACAGATGGAGGCCAGGCTCCAGCCCCTGGTAAAGGCCCTGGGCATAGAGAAGCTGGTGAACAAATTCCCCTACGAGCTGTCCGGCGGCCAAAAGCAGCGCACCGCCGTGGCCCGGGCCATCATCACCCGGCCGGCCATTTTGCTGGCGGATGAGCCCACGGGGGCTCTGGACTCCAAGGCCAGCGGGAGCCTGCTGGAGGTGTTCGGGGAGCTGAACCGGCAGGGGCAGACCATCCTTATGGTGACCCACAGCGTCAACGCCGCCAGCCATGCCCAGCGAACCCTGTTTTTGCGGGACGGCATGATCTATCACCAGCTGTACCGGGGGGACAAGACCCGAGAGCAGATGTTCTCGGATATCTCCGCCACCCTGACGGTGATGACCCGAGGGGGAGGCGACCGATGAGGCTGGGCTTTTATCCCCGGCTGGCCGCCCGGTCCATCCGGCTCAACGGCAGGTTTTATGTGCCGTATCTTCTCTCCGGCATGGTCTCGGCAGCCATGCTCTATGACATTCTGTTCCTCAACATGAACCGGGGCGTCTATGTCCTAAAGGGCGCCAACGCAGTCCAGGGGCTGCTGGGCTTCGGGGCGTTGGTGGTGGCTCTTTTCTCCTTCGCCCTCATCTGCTACACCAACGCCTTCCTTATGAAGCGGCGGCAGCAGGAGCTGGGCCTCTACAACATCCTGGGCATGGAGAAACGGCATGTGGGTCGGCTCCTGCTGTGGGAGACGGTCTATTCCGCTCTCCTGTGCATTGTGGGCGGCATTCTGCTGGGGATCCTCCTGTCCAAACTCTTTTTGCTCCTGCTCTGCCTGGTGATCCAGGCGGACGTGATCTTCGTCTTCGAGGTGCCGGCAGAAGCGGTGATCTATACGGCGGTGGCCTTCGGGGCTATCTTCCTGCTAAACTACCTGTTGAACCTGCTGCGCCTCAACCGGGTGAAGCCCATCGAGCTCCTCAAGGGCACAGAATCCGGGGAAAGGGAGCCCCGGACCAAGTGGGTGTTGGCGGCCCTGGGCCTTATCACCATGGGTGCCGGGTACTTCCTTTCAATCGCAGTGAGCGATCCGGTTCAGGCCATGATGCTGTTCTTCATCGCCGTGCTGTTGGTCATCGTCGGCACCTACTGTCTGTTCACCGCCGGAAGCATCGCCTTGTTGAAGGCCCTCCGAAAGAACAAAAAGTACTACTACCAAACCCGGCACTTTACGGCGATCTCCGGCATGCTCCACCGGATGAAGCGGAATGCGACAGGCCTGGCCTCCATTTGCATTTTGTCCACCATGGTACTCGTCACCGTGTCCATCACGGTATGCCTCTACATGGGGGTCGACGATATCCTGGATCAGATGTACTGTCGGGACGTGCAGACCTACGTGAACCATGGCGCCCCGGAGGATCTGCCCAAGGTCAAGGCCGTCTATGAGGAGAAAGCGGCGGAGTATGGCGTGAATATGCAGGACTTCGCAGCCCTGTGCTTCTATGCCCCGGAGGCAGACTTCATCAACAACCGCACCGACATTGATCCCTACCTTGAAAAGGCCGGTGAGGCTGATGTGGTGGGAGCCCCGGCCGACGGACACATGCGGGTGTATGTGGGCTGCAATTTGCCCGCCGACGCAGATGCCAGCCTGTTCGCCGCTTCCGTGGAGGCGGGGACCAGGGATCTGGATCTTTCCAGCAACTGGTGCTTCACCGACGACTGTCGGGCCGGGCGCACGGATTTCTGGGCAAGTTTGGGCGGGTTCTTCTTCATCGGCCTGTTCCTGGGGAGCCTGTTTCTCATGGCAGCGGTGCTGATTATCTACTACAAGCAGATATCCGAGGGGTATGAGGATGCCCGCAGCTTCGTCATCATGCAGCAGGTGGGCATGACGGAGCCGGAGGTGAAATCCTCCATCCGGAGCCAGATCTCCCTGGTCTTCTTCCTGCCCCTCCTGGCCGCGGCCTGTCACACCGCCGGGGCCTTCCCCATGACGAGAAGGATCCTGCTCCTCTTCGGTCTATCCAATACGGGCCTTTTCGTCCTCTGCAGCGGGCTCACCCTGCTCATCTTCGCCCTGGTCTACTACGGCATTTACCGCCTCACCGCCCGGGAATACTACCGCATCGTGAAGCGCTGAACCCCTTCCGTCACGGGCAACCAGTTGCCCGTGCCACCTCCCCAGCTGCACCCAAGACGAATTGCCTCCCCTTCCGTCATTTTGCCCAGAGGGCAAAATGCCACCTCCCCCATTCCCTCACGGGAACGGTGGAGGCAAGAATCCGTACCCAAAAGCCTTCCCCTTGAGGGGAAGGTGGCGCGGCGAAACCGTGACGGATGAGGTGGCATAATAAAAGCCCGGGGCCGTGAGGCGCCCGGGCATTCCTTCATGGAGCGAAGCGAGAAATCATGGCGCAGCCAATTCATGGGCGGCAGCCCAATTCATGGCGAAGCCAATTCATTCAATGATTTGCACCTACGGTGCATGAATTGCCTTTCAGGCATGATTTGAACCTGACGGTTCGTGAATTGACGGCTATCGCCGTCGTGAATTGCCGCCGATGGCGGCATTGTGCCCCCCTCACGGGGGGCACCTTATTTCCGATCCTCGCAGTCCTCAGCGCAGTTGGCGCAGTCCTCGTCGCAGAAGACCTCGTCCAGCATACCCTCCACGATGGCGGTGAGCTCGTCCATCTTGTCCTCGTCGGCGGGCAGGAAGATTTCGTCCTCGCCCTCCACGCTGACCTTCATGATGTACACCTCGGTCTCCGCATCCGGGTCGTTCTCCGTCTCCAGATCGAACAGGATGGCGTACTCCTGGTCCTCATGCTCAAAATAGTCCCAAACCTCCATCTGGAACTCGTTACCCTCTTCGTCGGAAAACGTGACCAAATCCAGCTCTTCGTTGTTTATATCTTCCATTTTCGTGTCTCCTTTTTCATAAGATGTTCTATTTTACCTTATCTTCGTGCGCTTTTCAATAGGCAGATGGGGCAAAAATATACCGACCGATGCAAAAAAAGCTTGAAATTTCAGGGGAATGCCTGTATCATATACAAAACTGCTCGCCCGAGTATGGGAGAAAGGACGAGATATCGTATGAATTTGGATTTCTATAAGCGGCTGGCCTCCGCCCTGGCGGCTCAGTTTGGGGAGAACTGCGAGGTGCTGGTCCACGACTTGACCGGGGAGGACCCGGAGCACACCATCGTGGCCATCGAAAACGGCCATGTGTCCCAGCGGCAGATGGGCGACGGCCCCTCCAAAATCGCCCTGGAGGCCATGCAGGAGAAGCACCCGGAACGGCTGGAGGATAAGTGCGGGTACCTGATGCGGACCCACGACGGGCGCATCGTCAAGTGCAGCACCGTCTATATCCGCAACGCCCAGGGGGGCATCGACGGCATCTTCTGCGTGAACTTCGATATAACGGGCCTGCTCATGGCCCAGCAGGCCGTGGGGAGCCTGCTCATCCCCCAGGAGGAGCACAAGGCCACCGACAGCATCCCCCAGAATGTGAACGAGCTGTTGGACCAGCTCATCGAGCAGAGCGTGGAGAAGGTGGGCAAGCCCGTGGCCCTGATGACCAAGGACGACAAGGTGGCCGCCATCCAGTACCTGAACAACGCCGGCGCCTTCCTTGTCACCAAGTCCGGGGACAAGATCAGCAAATACTTCGGCATCAGCAAATACACCCTCTACTCCTACATCGACGCCAGCAAGAATCTTTGACGGCCGTCGTGGGTGGGGGCAGACCATTTGAGGCAAATTCTGACGGCCCCCGTGTGAGGGGCCAGACCATTTGCGGCATATTTAATATGAATTACTGTAGGTAGAAAGGGCCGAACGGCCCTTTCCTCTTATTATGTGCCGCAAATTAACGGCGTTTTTGGGCCTTCATATAGGGAACTATAATTCGGCCCAAAGAACGCCGTTTCTGCCCT
>JAFSPW010000025.1 GCA_017451295.1 Clostridia bacterium | reverse complement strand
TTGGCTTCGCCATGAATTGGGCTGCCGCCCATGAATTGGCTGCGCCATGATTTCTCGCTCCGCTCCATGAAGGTATGCCCGGTGCCTCACGGCCCCGGGCTTTTATCATGCCGCCCCTTCCGTCATTTTTGTCAAGGCAAAAATGCCACCTCCCCAGCTGCACCCAAGACGAATTGCCCCCCTTCCGTCACGGGCAGCCAGCTGCCCGTGCCACCTCCCCCATTCCCTGACGGGAACGGTGGAGGCAAGGGTTGAGCGCCTAAGCCATCTTCGCTGTGCATCGGTGGAGGCAAGCGTTTCCCTTGTCATTTCGACCGAGGAAGCGGCAGCGACCGAGCGGAGAAATCTCTTGTACAAGCAAGTTGGTTCCCAGATCCCTCCGCTCGCTTCGCTCGGTCGGGATGACAAAAAGGGGGAAAGCGGCTCGGTCGATTGACAAGAGGGAGAGGCGGGCCGCCGAGGGCGTCGGCCCCTACGGTCGGGATGACAAGAGGAGGGCGGCGGCGCAGGCAAGAAAAGAGAGAGCCGCCAAAGCAGCTCTCCCTTTGTATGCATTTAGTTTCCCTTGGCTGCCGCATCGAACTCAGCTTGGATTTCCGCGCTGGGGGCGGGAGTGCGTTGGGACACGAGCAGGATGACGAGGGCCGAGAGCAGGAAGGCGGGCAGCAGCTCATAGAAGTTGAGGAAGGGCACATTGGGCCGGATGAGGAACTTCCACACAAAGATGGTGACCCCGCCGGTAACCATGCCGGCCACAGCGCCCTGGAGGGTGGTCCGCTTATAGAACAGGGAGAAGAGCATCACGGGGCCGAAGGCGGCGCCAAAGCCCGCCCAGGCAAAGGACACGATCTGGAACACGGAGCTGCCCGGGTTATAGGCGAGCACGGCGGCGATAAGGGAGATGAGCACCACGGTGCCCCGGGCAATCCACAGGCTCCCCTTGGTGCCAATCTTCCAGCCGAAGGTGTCCTTGAACAGGTCCTCGGACACGGAGGAAGCGGCGGTCAGCAGCTGGGAGTCCGCCGTGGACATGGTCGCGGCCAGAATCCCGGCGAGGATAAGCCCCGCCAGGATGGCCAGCAAGGCCCCGTTGCCACCCATGAGCCGGGAGATGGCCACCAGGATGGTCTCGCTTTCGGCGGTGGAGGCGTAGGGTCCCACCAGGCCCCTATCCATGAGGGCCCGGCCCACGATGCCGATGCAGATGGCGGCGGCCATGGAGACGAACACCCACACGGTGCCGATGCGGCGGGACAGCTTCAGGTCGCTCTCCCGGCGGACCGCCATGAACCTAAGCAGCACATGGGGCACCCCGAAGTAGCCCAGCCCCCAGGCCATGGTGGAGAGGATGGGCAAAAAGCCGAAGCTGCCCTTCCCCCCTTCGCTGACAGCGGTGAGGCTCAGATACTGGGGGATGCTCCGGGCGTTTTGCGCCACGGCGGACAGCCCTCCGGCGTAGTAGATGCCAAAGCCGATGACCGCCAGCAGCGCCGCCGTCATAAGGATGGACTGCAGAAAGTCCGTCACGCTGGCCGCCAGGAAGCCGCCGAGGGCGGTATATGCCACGATGATGGCGGCGGAAAGCAGCATGGCGTAGCGGTACTCAAGGCCGAACAGGGACGAGAACAGCTTCCCGCAGGTGACGAAGCCGGAGGCGGTGTAGGGCACGAAGAAGATGAGAATCACCACCGCCGCCAGGGTGGACAGGATGTGCTTCTCGTCCTTAAAGCGGCGGGAGAAGAAGCCGGGGACCGTGATGGCGCCAGTGAGGGCGGTGTATCGCCGCAGGCGCTTGGCCACCAGGAGCCAGTTGATATAGGTGCCGATGCCCAGGCCCAAAGCGGTCCAGAAGGCTTCCGCCGTGCCGCACAGCAGGGCAAGGCCCGGCATGCCCATGAGCAGCCACCCGGACATATCGCTCGCTTCAGCGGACATGGCCGTCACCAGGGGTCCGAGGCTCCGCCCGCCCAGGAAGAAGGCATCGGCATCCTGACCGGCCCGGCGGCTGTAAAACACCCCCACGCCCACTATCAGCGCCATATAGGCCACAATGGCCCCCAGCATGTACCACAGGTTCGTCATGGTTCCCTCCATATGAACAGATGTTCATGTTCGCTTTCGTTTTGCTGGTATGGTACTTCATTTTTCCGGAGAAGGCAAGGCGGTATAGGGTTGAAATCAAACTTTTCTATTGATTTTCTGCGGATTTTTGCCTAAGATAGAAAGGCGGATACACTAAGTTTATTTTGTATGAAATATTTTCATATCGGAGGGAACATGAGCCAGCAGAAGTACGAAGCCTTTGTGAAGGTGGTGGAGTCGGGCAGCGTGAGCCGGGCGGCGGAGGATTTGGGGCTGACCCAGTCCGCCGTGAGCCATGCCCTGAGCAGTCTGGAGGAACGGTTCGGCTTCCCGCTGGTCCAGCGGAGCCGGGCGGGGGTGAAGCTGACGGCGGAGGGGCGGCGGGTGCTGCCGGCGGTGCGGGATGTGCTGAGCGCCGAGATGCGGCTCACGGAGGCGGTGTCCGCCATCCACGGCCTGTCCACGGGGACCATCCGGGTGGGCACCTTCTCCTCCGTGGCGGTCCATTGGCTGCCCGCCATGCTGAAGGTGTTTCAGGCCCAGCACCCCAACATCCGCTTCAAGCTCCTGAACGGGGACTATCACGACGTGGAGCAATGGCTCTTGGAGGGGGCGGTGGATGTGGGGTTCGTGTCCCTGCCCACCCGGGCGCCGGGGAGCGTTACGCCGCTGATGGAGGATAGGCTGCTGGCCATTTTGCCCAAGGACCACCCCCTTGCCTCCCTGCCCCGGTTCCCCATCTCCTATGCCCGGCAGGAGAGCTTCATCTCCCTGCTGGAGACCTCGGACCACGATTTGCGCCGGGCGCTGGATGCGGAGGGGATTCGTCCCCAGGTCCGCTTTGAGACCAAGGACGACTATGCCATCATCGCCATGGTGGAGCAGGGCTTGGGCATCGCCATCATGCCGGAGCTGCTGCTGGTGGGGCGGACGGACAATGTGAAGGCGCTGGAGTTCGCGCCCCAAGCCAAGCGCACCATCGCCCTGGCCGTCACGGACCAGGGGAGCAAAAGCCCCGCCACCAGCCTGTTCGCCGCCTTCGTCACCGACTGGGTCAAGGGCAACAAAGGCCTTGCCAAGGGGGCTGACCCTGTGCTATAGTGTGCAGAGGAAAGACAACTGACCGCGGAGGGTGAACACATGGCCATGGAGAGCAAGTATTATCTCGTGCAGGCGGAGGTGCTGCCGGAGGTTTTTTTGAAGGTGGCGGAGGCCAACCGGATGCTCCGGGCCGGGGAAGTGAAGACCGCCGGGGCGGCGGCCAAGGCGGTGGGCATCAGCCGCAGCGCCTATTATAAATACAAGGACGCCATCCGCCCGTTTAACGACCGGCAGGCCGGGCGCATCGTCACCTTCTCCGCCCTGCTGCAAAATACCCCCGGGGTGCTCTCCAGCGTGCTGGGGCTCTTCGCCCGCTCCGGGGCTAACATCCTCACCATCAACCAGAGCATCCCCATCGACGGCTGTGCCGGTGTCACCATCTCCGCCGAAACCTCCACCCTCCAGGAACCCCTGGAAGCCCTCCTCGAACAAGCCGCCGCCATCCCCGGCGTCGTCCACTTCGAGGTCATGGCGGGGTGAAAACGCTTATAGAATAATTGCCGCTTTTTCTCTTTATACAAAGGAGAAAAAGCGGCGCAAAAAGAGAAACTTGTGTAAGGTATATTAGGGGAGCTGTTTGTGCGGCTCTCCCTTTTTGCGTAGATTCTTGCCTCCACCGTTCCCGTCAGGGAATGGGGGAGGT
>JAFSPW010000024.1 GCA_017451295.1 Clostridia bacterium | reverse complement strand
TGCAGTCGGCGAGCAAATTCTGCGTTGGTTCCATGAGGAGAATCGCAGATTGACTGGGGACCGTCAATCAAGATTTGACGAAGCAGAACCGGCACAGAAGGTGCCGCCCAATGTGCATGGGTTAGGCGTGGATTAGTATTAGCTGACAAATCCTTTCAAAAAAAGGTGCGAGCCTTTCGGTTCGCACCTTTTGTATGTTCGTCTTTTATCTCAGGGTGAAGGTGAGGGCGTATTGGGGGTATTCGGTCCGCTGGAACTTCTGCCCCATGTAGACGCCGTCATCCGTCTTGGGGTTCTCCGTGCGCACGTCGAGGGGCAGTTCAACATAGGCGTTGTTTGGGCCCTTAAACCCGCTCACATACCGCAGCACGGGGATCAAGGTCACGGTCCTGATATCCTTGATGGTTTCTAGGTTCAACCCTCGTATATCCACGATATGGAAGGTCAATGTGCCGTCGTCGTTGGGGGTCAGGCCGAAGCCGCCGTGATACCAGTTGCCCTCCTGGCCGTCGATCAAAACCTTGAAGTCGATGGGCAGCATGGACACCAGGTTGGTCCAGGCCTTCCGGGCATTCCCCTCCATGCTGTCGGGCAGGGTGATCCGCATGTCCAGATCGTAGATGCCCAAATCGTCCCCGTGGGCACCGGGCAGGGCCTCCATCGTCATGCCGTCCAGGGACACGGGGTAGTTGGTGTACATCTGCACGGCGTTGTTCCAGTCCGTGGCGGCCTTATCGTGATCCTCCGGGTCCACCAGTTCCATATAGGTGATGACGGTATCGCCTTTCCAAACGACCTTTTTTCCGTCCGTTTCCGCTGCTCTGGTCTCCATGGACTGATACCCGGTGACGTTGAACCGCACCGTGCCCACCTCCACATTCAAGAGCTCCGTGGCGGGCAGGTCATAGTCCTCCTCCACGAACACGTTGAAGTAGGCTTTCGCGCTCACCGTGCCGTTTTCATCCGCGTTCCGTTTCAACATCTCCCGCACATCCGTGATCTGTGTGGTGGCGACCACCTCGTTATGCTCCAGAAAAGCCCGGTTCATCCGGTCGATCTCGTCCCGCTCCTTGGGAAGCAGGTCGTCCCAATGGAAATCTTTGGCTTCCAGGGCGGCGATGTGGGCTTTGAAGGCCTCCGTCTCGGACTGATTCAAGAACTGAGAGGCTCTTGAACCGTCCGCAAATACCAGAATGATCTCAGACTCGGGACGTGAATACAGGGCTTTCTTCCCGGAGAGGTACTCTTCGCCCGGGCCGCCCTCGAAGAAATCATACATCCGCTGCGGATCCACCTTCACCAGGGTGGCGCCGCCGCCGGTCCAGCTGTCCAGCAGCGGCAGGGCCGCCGTGCCCCCCAATCGAAGGGACACATAGGCGGTGTCCCCGTCGAAGAGGGTGTCGCCCAGGGTGATCCGCACGTCCCTTTGCAGCAGCTCCGCCACCTTGAGCGCGCCTTCGCTGTTCACCGCCTGGGAATCCGTGCGGTCGATGGGCAGAACCTTCACCTGGGTATCCTCCGGCTTCGCCGTGGTGATCATATTGTCCAGCACCTCGATGGAAGGCCGGGCCGAGGGATCCGCCGTCAGATAATCCTGGGGCCGGGAGATGATCCCCAGCAAGGAGAGGACCTCCGCCCGGGTAGATGGGATGGCTAGGATAGTGGTGACGAACAGCACCAGAACGGCCGCCATCACCATGCCCGCCCGACGCCAGGGAAAACCGGCGGTTTCCTGCGTCTTTGCCGGCTCCTTTCCGATCTGTTCATCTAGCACTGCCTTGACGGCCTTGCCGTCCAGCAGCGACATATTCAATGCTTTTTGGTAGAATTTCGTTTCTTTCATGCTCTTACCTCCCAGACTCCGAATCCGCATCGTCCGCCGTCAGAAATTGCCGGATGGCGTTCCGCCCCCGAAACAGGCGGCTCTTGACGGCCTCCGCTCCCATGCCCAGCTCCCTGGCGATCTCCGTGATGGTCAGCTCGTACCCGTAGTACAGCACGAAGATCCGATAGGTGTCCCGGGGCAGGCGCTTAGCTTCCATCAGGATATCCTCCGCCAGGGCTCGGTCCAGCACCCCGTCCTCAAAGACCCAGTCGTCCTTGAGCCACTCCTGTGGCACGTCCTCCAGGGGACGCACGGCATGCTTCTCCCGCTCGGCGTACTGCTCGATGATCTTCCGCTTCAGCATCTTCAGCAGAAACGCCTTGGGGAACAGCACGTCCAGATGACCGTACCGCTCGATGCGGCGATAGAAGCTGAGGTACACGTTCTGCAGGGCGTCCTCCGCGTCCGCGGGGTCGCTCAGGTGCACGATGGCGTACCGGAGCAGGGGCCGGTATGTGGATTCGTAGATTCGATCAAAGTATTGTTGATCCATGCTTCTTTCTCTTTCTGTAAGCGCTTACACCTCTATAGAGCCGAAAGAGGGGGGATCGGTTGCATGAAAGATGAAAAACGCAGCCCGCTTTCACAGGCTGCGCTTTGTGGTTGAGTAGGGGGCTTAGGCTTTGCCGTTGCAGCCCAGCACGTCGATGAGCTTGTGGGTGACCATGGCCTTGATGGCCTCGCGACCGGGCTTGAGATACTGCCGGGGGTCGAAATGATCGGGATGCTCAGCAAAGTGCTTGCGGATGGAAGCGGTCATGGCAAGGCGCAGATCGGAGTCGAGGTTGATCTTGCACACGGCCATGCGGGCGGCTTCCCGCAGCTGCTCCTCGGGGATACCCACGGCATCAGGCATACGGCCGCCGTTCTCGTTGATAATCTTCACGAATTCCTGGGGAACGGAAGAGGAACCATGCAGACCGATGGGGAAGCCGGGCAGCCGCTTTTCCACCTCTTTGAGGTTGTCGAAACGGAGGGGAGGGGGTACCAAGAGGCCTTCGGCGTTCCGAGTGCACTGGGCGGCTGTGAACTTATAGGCGCCGTGGCTGGTGCCGATGGCGATGGCCAGAGAGTCGCAGCCGGTACGCTCCACGAACTCCTGCACGTCCTCGGGACGGGTGTAGGAGGAATCCTCTGCGGACACTTTCACTTCATCTTCCACACCGGCCAGAGTGCCAAGCTCCGCTTCCACCACTACGCCATGGTCATGGGCATATTCCACAACCTGCTTGGTGATGGCGATGTTCTCCTCGAAGGGGAGACCGGACTTGTCGATCATGACGGAGGAGAAACCGCCGTCGATGCAGCTCTTGCACAGCTCGAAGGAATCGCCATGGTCCAGATGCACAGCGATGGGCAGATCAAAGCCGGCGCTCTGCTCCGCGTCCTCGATAGCGGCTTCGATGAGCTTCATCAGATACACATGCTTGGCATAGGAGCGGGCGCCCTTGCTGACCTGGAGAATCAGAGGAGCACGCTGCTCGATGGCGGCCTCCGTGATGCCCTGGATGATTTCCATGTTGTTCACGTTGAAAGCGCCGATGGCATAGCCGCCGTTGTAGGCTTTTGCAAACATGTCTTTGGTTGTGACGATTGCCATAAATATATCTCCTTGCTTTTTAATTTCGGGTATATTATAGCAACGGTCCGTCAAAAATGCAACCATGATAAAGGTATCCGTTTCAGGTTTTCGATTGTAATTATAGGAATGTACTGGTATACTATGTCCATCGAACGACAATGGGAGGCAATTATGGCTTCAGAAAAGCTCTTATCCCTGGTGGTGCCCGTCTATTTTGAGGAGGAGGTGCTCCCTGCGGCATACCCTCGCATGAAGGCGGCCATGGAGCAAACCGGCTATGCCTATGAAATCATCTTCGTCAACGACGGGAGCAAAGACGGCACCATGGGCATTCTGCGCCGCATTGCCAAGGCGGACCCAGCGGTGAAGGTTCTGTCCTTTTCCCGCAACTTTGGCCACCAGCTGGCGGTGACCGCCGGTATGGACGAAGCAAAGGGGGATGCGCTTATCATCATCGATGCCGATTTGCAGGACCCGCCGGAGCTGATTCCCCAGATGGTGAAGATGTGGGAGCAGGGGGCGGATATCGTCTACGGCAAGCGGCAGAAGCGAGAGGGGGAGACCTTCCTTAAAAAGTTCACCGCTGCCTGTTACTATCGTCTGCTGTCCAGTATGAGCGCCTATCCCATCCCGCTGGATACGGGGGATTTTAGGTTAATCGGGCGAAATGTTGCCGATGTATTCCTGACCATGCGGGAGCATGACCGCTTCCTGCGGGGCATGTCCGCCTGGATGGGCTTTGAAAGCGTGCCGTTAGAATATGTTCGCCATGAGCGGGCGGCAGGGAAGACCAAGTATACCCTCAAAAAGATGCTGAAGCTGGCGGTGGACGGCATCACTGGCTTTTCTACCAAGCCCCTTTCCTTCCCGCTGTTTCTCGGCGGCGCCGTGTGTATCCTTTCCCTTCTTGGGTTTATCGCCGTTCTGATTTGTTCTCTGACGGCAAGCGCTGCCCCCTGGCTGTGGGGACTTTGCGGCGTGTTTCTCATCCAGGGCATCACGCTGCTTTTGATGGGCATACAGGGAACCTATCTGGGACGGATGTTTGAAGAAGCCAAAGGCAGACCATTATATGTAATTGCCGAGCGAATTCATGCCAATGAGGCAACAAATTTACAAAAGTGATTGAAATTATCGGCGAAGTAGTTTATAATACTCCCCGAAAAATACAAAGGAGGCTTCTATGTCTATCAAAGTTGCTATTAACGGTTTTGGCCGCATCGGTCGTCTGGCTTTCCGTCAGATGTTTGGCGCTGAAGGGTATGAAGTCGTTGCCATCAACGATTTGACCAGCCCCGCCATGCTCGCCCACCTGCTCAAGTATGACACCGCCCAGAAGGGGTATTGCGGCGTCATCGGCGAGAACAAGCACACCGTTGCTTCCAAAGAGCCCGTGTTTGAAGAAGACGGCAAGACCGTGAAGGTCCCCGGCTCCATCACCGTGGACGGCAAGGAAATCACCATCTATGCCGAGCCCAAGGCCCAGAACCTGCCCTGGGGCAAGCTGGGTGTGGACGTGGTCCTGGAGTGCACCGGTTTCTATACCAGCAAGGCTAAGGCCCAGGCTCACATCGATGCCGGCGCCAAGAAGGTCGTCATCTCTGCCCCCGCTGGCAACGATCTGCCCACCATCGTCTACAACGTGAACAACGGCGTGCTCACCAAGGAAGATAAGATTATCTCCGCCGCCAGCTGCACCACCAACTGCCTGGCCCCCATGACCAAGGCCCTCAACGATAACTTCCCCATCGTCTCCGGCATCATGACCACCGTTCATGCTTACACCGGCGATCAGATGATTCTGGATGGTCCTCATCGCAAGGGTGACCTGCAGCGTGCCCGTGCCGGCGCCGCCAACATCGTGCCCAACAGCACCGGCGCTGCCAAGGCCATCGGCCTGGTCATTCCCGAGCTCAACGGCAAGCTCATCGGTTCCGCTCAGCGCGTGCCCGTAGCCACCGGTTCCACCACCATCCTGGTGGCCGTCGTCAAGGGCAAGGACATCACCAAGGAAGCCGTCAACGCCGCCATGAAGGCTCAGCAGAGCGAGTCCTTCGGTTACACCACCGAGAAGCTGGTCTCCTCCGACATCATTGGCATGACCTATGGCTCCCTGTTCGATGCCAACCAGACCATGGTCCAGAAGATCGACGATGACACCTATCAGGTGCAGGTCGTGTCCTGGTACGACAACGAGAACTCCTACACCTCCCAGATGGTCCGCACCATCAAGTACTTCGCCGAGCTGTAAGAAACACAATGCTCCAACGACCGCCGATTCTTTCGGCGGTCGTTTATGTTTACCGTTTTGGATTGAATTATTCATTGAATTATCATTGGGCATCGAATATAATATAGGCAGAAAGGGGGGACTGTTATGCCAACTTTTGACACTATTCGCAGCACGCTGGATGGGTTAAAAACTATCTATTCGCTGCGCAAGGTCAGCATTTTCGGATCATTTGCCGATGGCCGGGCCACCGGTGAGAGTGATTTGGATTTGTTGGTGGAGTTTGATTCCCCCGCCGTTTCACTGATTAGACTCAACGCCTTGAAATATGATTTGGAAGATGCGCTTGGCTTACCCGTGGATGTAATCCACGCCCCCTTACCTGAGAGCAGTATGATTTCGGTGGGAAAGGTTGTGCAGGTGTTATGAACGCAAGAGACACACAAATCTGCAATAAGATTCTGTCAGAAATTGCCTTGGCTCAAGAATTGCTTGACGGTGTTTCCTCTGAGCAGTTTTTGAAGGATGAGCGCACAGCCCGTGCCCTCAGCATGACACTTATCAATATCGGTGAGTTGGTGAAGAATATCACTCAGGATTTGAAGGATGCACATAGGGACATTCCCTGGCGGGCTATTGCGGGCATGCGGGATATAACCGCACATAAATATCAAACCCTGCGTAAGGAGGATGTTTACAGCACCTGCACGCAGGATCTGCCCACCTTTGAAAAGCAAATTTTGAAGCTGCTTTCGGAATGAACCCGCTACCAATTACTTCATCGAGCAGTAGTTTCAAAGCAGCTCATAGCCGAGGGCAGCAATGCCCTCGGCTTTTTGTATGCAAAAAGAGGCGGGGTTGCCGCCTCTTTCGCTTATTTAGGCTTTATTCCTCTGTTTTGCCGTCCCGGGTGTCGGGCTCAACACAGACCTGGTCCTCGTAGACCTCAAAGTCAAAGGCGCCGCTCGGCATGGAGGGGTGCATGGACTTGCGGGCGGCTTCCTCCTTGGCTTTTTTCTTGGCCTTTTGGTCGGTCATCAGACGGATGAAGATGAACAGCCAGATGATGACCAGCATGGATACACCCAGAGTAACATAGTTCAAGGTATGGGCCGTCTCATAGGAGAGGAAGGAGAGGAAGCTGTACTGGGGCTTCAGCGTATGAGTGGTCTCCACATACTTATAGGGAGCAATCTGGTCCGTAGCCTCGCTGGGAGCGCACATGCTGCCGGATTCGTTGACGATGATAATTTGCTGCATCTCGGAAACCGTGTGCCGCTCACCGGCCACGTGGGTCTTTCCGTCCGCGCCCTCGTAGGTATCGGTGAACTCATAGTAGTAGTCCGTCCGGTAGGCCACCTGCTCCACGAAATTGAACGCAGCCATAAACAGAATCACAATGGCCAGCACCAGATAGATGAGGCGCAGATGCTTTACATACTGGGCTTCCTTGCCCTTTCTGATGTTCTCTGTGGCCAGGAGCTTGCCCTTGCCGGAGATGACGGAGTAGAGCAGATATACGGTCAAAGCCACCATAATCACACAAAACAGCATACCAAATCCTCCTATACTATATTCAATGTATTAGAGCTTTTTCAGCTTGGCGCCTTGACGGGAATCCTCAATGGCATAGCCCAGTCCTTTGAGCTGTTCGCGAATCTCGTCCGCCCGAGCATAGTCCTTATTCTTGCGGGCAGCCTGCCGCTGCTCCAACAGGTCCAGCACCTCCTGGGGGAACTCCTCCTTCTTGCGGGGCATCAGTCCCAGTACCTCCAGCAGTTCCCCATAGGCAGCCTTCGTCTGCTCTATGGCCGCCTTGGTGCGAGGTTCAGAGACGAAGGTGTTGGCGGCACGGGCAAAGTCAAACAGAACACCTAAGGCATCCGCCGTGTTCAAATCATCGTCCATGGCCTCGTTAAACCGGGTCTTGTAGCCGGAGAGGCCATCCAAGAAGGCTTGCTCGTCCTCTGCCGCCGTCTCGGACACCGGAGCCTCCTGCAACCTATCCAGGGCCGTCCGCAGCCGCTGCAGGGCCACCGCCGCCTGCTGAATCAAGGCGCGGGAGAAGTTGATGGGATTGCGATACTGGACGGAGAGCATGAACAAGCGCACCACATCCAAATCATACTCCTTGGCAATGTCCCGAACGGTGAAGAAGTTGTTCAGAGACTTGCTCATCTTCTGATTGTCCACGTTGATAAAGCCGTTGTGCATCCAATACCGGGCAAAAGGCAGGCCCGTAGCCGCCTCAGACTGGGCAATCTCGTTCTCATGATGGGGGAAGATCAGGTCCTGACCGCCGGCATGGATATCGAAGCTGGTGCCCAAAATGGCCATGCTCATGGCGGAGCACTCGATGTGCCAGCCGGGACGGCCCATGCCCCAGGGGGAGGGCCAGGCAGGTTCACCGGGCTTTTGTCCCTTCCAGAGGGCAAAGTCCATGGGGTCCCGCTTCTGCTCGGAGGGATCCACCCGGGCGCCGTTTTCCAAATCCTCGATATTTTGCCCGGAGAGCTTCCCATAACCGGGCCAGCTGTGGACGGAATAATAGACATCACCGTTGGGGGCGGGGTAGGCGTAGCCCTTATCCACCAGCGTCTGCACGAGCCGTATGATGTCGTCGATATGCTCCGTAGCCCGGGGGTTCACTGTAGCACGCTTCACGCCCAGGGCATCCGCATCCTTATAGTATTCCTGGATAAACCGGTCTCCCAGTTCCTTGACCGTGATGCCTTCCTCGTTGGCACGGCGAATCATCTTATCGTCAATATCCGTAAAGTTCTGCACAAAAGTGACCTGATAGCCCCGATACTCATAATAGCGGCGCAGGGTATCGAACACGATAAAGGGTCGAGCATTGCCGATATGGAAAAAGTTATACACCGTGGGGCCGCAGGCGTACATGGACACCTGCCCCTCCCGCTGCGGCACAAACAGTTCCTTTTTCCGCGTCATGGTATTGTAAATATACATGCTTCCTCCTATCCTGGAAAACGGGGCGCCAAAGCCCGCCGTTTTGGCATACGTCTATTCTTGGAAATTATATGAAATTTGCCCCGGGTTGTCAATTCGAATTTGACTTGTGTGCGTAACAAGAGTACAATACTCTATAATCTATGTGTGTAAGCCGTGAGCGAATACTGACTATGAAGGAGCCTTGGATGAAGCGAGGTATCGTTTGCTTTTTAATCATTCTGTTGCTGTTGCCCCCGGGCATTGCCCGGGCGGTCACCACGCCTGTAGAGATCCGCAGCGACGACATTCAGGGGAATGTGGGTGACACCGTTTCCGTGCCGCTGTTGATTGCTATCGAGCCCCCGAAGCTAGGCCAAACCATGGATTCCCTCCAGTTTGATTTGACCTATAACAGCGATATCCTGGAATATGTGGATATCCAGGAGGTATCCGGGGACTACATCAACATCTTGGGGGCCCGGTATATGTGCAGCGTTACCCCCAGCATGGGCAACGTGGCCTTTGCCGCCGCCGCCACCAGCGGTACCAACGGCAGCGGTACCCTGATGCATGTTCGCTTCAAAGTGCTGTCCGCCGGCAGCACCATGCTGGCCCTGAAGAAGGTTTCCTATTCCTTTGTCACCGTCTCCTCCGAAACGGCCAGCCAGCGAACCTATACCGGCGGCACCATCAACCTGGGGTATGTGACGGGGGAGAGGAACACCCTTCCTTCGCCCTCTGCTTCTCCTTCCGCAAGTCCCTTGCCCACCGGGGAGCCGAGTCCGCAGTTCCCGATAGGCGAAGCCTCCGCTCAACCCGATGCCAGCCCCACGGCCGCACCTCAGCAGAAGAAAGGGGATGCCTTAGCTTATGTGATGTTTGGTCTGTTCCTGCTGATGGCCATTTTAATCTGTGTGATTCTTACGCTGATGATTGTTCGCCGCAGTCAGCGCCGCCGCTCCATTCTTTTGGACGACGATGCGGACGAGCCTTTACCCGTTGAAGCAGAAGAAGAGGATGGGCAAGAGCAGGAAGAGCCTGAAACGCCGGAGGAATCCATTCCTGTCATTCGCCGCCGGAACCGTCCCGAATAAGACAGCATAAGGGGTCAATTATGTTAAAACGATTCATTTCCATTTCATTGCTGATCTGCCTCCTGGTAAGCGGCATTCCCTTCTCCGCCGCCGAATCCGGGGAAGTGCCGGACATCCTCCCTGTTGAGGAAGAAACGGTTATAAGCGTCCAGGAGGAGGCCATGGAGGAATCTCCCTGGTTCATGGATGACTTTGAAGGGGCTTCAAACCAGGAGTTGTTCGATGCCTATGTTTACAACCTTTTGGATGGGGTTGGTTTGGAAGCTGTACCTCGGATGTACAGCATGCCCCTGCCCACGAATCTGAGTGCAGAGGAATACGCCGTCGAGCAAGCCTTCAAGCAGATGGTGCAGGAGATTGCAGCCGGAAAGCGCATGAGCACCATTCTCACCGTCGTTCTAAACGATTACGGCATCAGCGATAAACTGGATGCAGAGCGGATACAGGCCATCTTCCAAACCCTGCGTAAGGACTGCGCCGTGGAGCTGTATTGGTGGAATTTTTCCTGGAAGTACGGCAGCTCCAGCCAAAGACTGGTTCTGTATTTTCCCGTCAGCAGCCAGTACACCACCGGAACCGATAAAGAAAACTATGTGACCGATCCCACAGCCGTTCAAACGGCCATGGACGCCATTGCCAACGCCCAGTCCATTCTGACCGATTGCGCCGGTCTTTCAGACTACGAAAAGCTGAAGGCCTATGTGCAGCATATCGAAGCCCTTTCCGATTATAATTCCGAAGCTGCCGCTTCCTCCACCCACGAGGATAACAACCCGTGGGAGATTATCTATGTCTTCGATGGAAATCCGGATACGAAGGTGGTGTGCGAGGGGTATTCCAAGGCGTATCAATACCTGTGTGACCATTCCCAGTTCAACAACAGCCAGATTAACTGCTACTGTGTCAGCGGCGTGGTCCGGTGGAACGGCGGCAGCGGCGGCGGTCATATGTGGAATATCGTCACCATGGACGACGGCAGAAACTATTTAGTGGACGTGACCAACTGCCACAAGACCTTCCATCGGTTTCTGCTCTACGCCGTATCCGGCTCTGTGGAGGAGGGCTATACCGTAACCACCAACGATTATTATCCCTACGATACAGTCACTCGCCTGGCCTATACCGATGCTGCTTTGACCGTCTCTACACAAGCCTATGTTCAGCCTACCCCCACGCCCACGCCCACAGCGACACCGAAGGCGACTCCCACAACTAAGCCCACGGAATGGGAGGATGGGCCGGATATCGTGCTGCAGCCCACATCCGTTACCGCCGTCAGCGGAAAGAAGGCTACCTTTACGGTGAAGGTTACCGGCGCAAAGGTTGCCTATCAGTGGCAGGTGAACGATGGCAGCGGCTGGGTGAATATTCCAAAGGCTACGAAAAACAGCTACAGCCTTACCGCTTCTAAGGCCGTGAACGGGAACCAGTACCGCTGCGTGCTAACCCATTCAGAATGGCAAAAGCACACCGATGCCGTCACGCTCCATGTGACATTGGTGCTGCCCACGGTTTTGACCCAGCCTAAGAACCAGGAAGTCCGCAACGCCAAGAAGGCCACCTTCTCCGTAAAGGCCAAAAACGCAAAGTCATATCAGTGGGAAGTGTCCACGGACGGGGAGAACTGGGAGGCCCTTCCCAAGGCCACCAAGGCAAGCTACCGTTTCACCGCCGATTACAAAACCATGAACGGGAAGCTGTACCGCTGCAAGGTGAGCAATGCAGATGGGGATGTCTATTCCGATGCCGCCGCTCTGAGCGTGTATCTGGTGCTGCCCACGGTGGTGACACAGCCCAAGAATGTGTCCATCCGCAGCGGGAAGAACGCCACCTTCTCCGTAAAGGGGAAGGAGACAAAGAAGTATCAATGGCAGGTGAGCCGGGACGGGGAAATCTGGGTAGATGTGCCCGGCGCCACCAAGAATAAGTTCACCTTGAAGAAGGCCACACTGAACATGACGGGGAACATGTATCGCTGCGTGCTCACCAACGCCGACGGAGAAACGGAAAGCGGTTCAGCCTACTTGGATGTCTACCCGGTGTACCCGCAAATCACCGCCCAACCCAAGGATGTGACCATAAAGGCAGGGAAGAACGCTACCTTCACCGTGAAAGCCAAGGAGGCTACGACCTATCAATGGCAGGTGAACGACGGCAGCGGCTGGGTGGATATACTAAAGGCCACCAAGAATAAGCTGACGGTGAAGAAGGTGACCGCCGCCATGACGGCAAACATGTACCGCTGCATTGTCAGCAACGCCGATGGCAATGTGGAATCCAATGTGGCCACCATGACCGTGAATTGACATTCTAAGCATAGCAAAAGGAGCCGGGTAGTCGGCTCCTTTCCTTTTGTCAGAAGTTATTCAAAGTAATGGGCGGCGGCAAAGGGGGTTCTATTCCCATTGTCTGTGATTGATTTCATGCCGAAGGTATCAAAGAGAACGAGCTCAACGGGACCACTTCGCTCTAAAGCAATGTCCCAGGCCACCACGAAGGTATACGGGGTGTGCGGCGTAAACACACAGCCAAAGGAACTGCCGTACAGATTCTCCTGAGCCGCTGCCTCCGCTTCTGAAATGTTGCTCATAGGCAGCTGAATGCCGTTCTGATAGGCCAGAATCTCGAGTCTATCATAGGGCCAGATGAAGCTGTTAAAAGCAAACTTTTCCTCCTCCGTCAGGTTTTCCGCCGTGAAGGTAACATACAGGCGATTGTCCTTTACCTCATAGCCGTCGATGGAGGCACGGATGTTTTGCGTGGCGCCGGATAGACCATAGCCCTCAAATTGATAGCCATGGGTCCCATATGCATAGGTAAAGGCAGGCTGGATTTGCTCGGGCTGAATGGTGATCTGCGTCTGCTCCGCAGGAAAGATAGCATTGTCTTTCACCTGGACCCTGGTCAGCTCAACATGGACAGGCGTGCCCTTGGAATCATAATAATAGTTTTTGGCAAGGCATACGGATGCCCCTGGCAATACCTCCATTTGCGGATGGTTGAAGCCCTGGGGCTGCCCTAGCTGGCTTTCCGACACCTCCGACAGATAAATATAGTTCTGAGAAACCGAGAGTTGAAGGCCTTGCGCCCTGGCTTCCGAGAAGGAGATGGGGGCATCGGTCTGATTGGTCCATTCAAAATAGAGACGAACCACATCTTTCCCCTGCATATCCGTAATCGCTTGTGCGCCGATAACTTTCATATCTGACAAGTCCGGGTAAAGAGGGGAGGTGTTGCCCCGATAGGTAAACTGCAGTTTCTTTCCGTCCACCTTCAGCGTGAGAAAGCCAACTTCGTTGCGAGGCGTAAACGAAACCTTCTTGCCGGCCACCTTCATGGAACCATCCTGCCAGGACACGGTTCTATCATCATCATACCCCATGCGCAGCACGCCGGTACCGTCCTCACTCAAATACAAATAGACATAGCCCAACGCATTGCCCATGGCATCATTGTCGCCCTGATGCTCGCTGAGGGTATAGAAGCCGGCATTGGTATAGGTTGCGCTGCCCTTGCATCCCCATAACAGGCATACAACAGCCAGCGCCGTCAAAAGGCTCCATCGAATCGAACGCATAGTAACTCCCTTCCTTTATTGCACCGTGACGGTGCTGCCGTCTATGAACAGATGTACATTATCCACGGATGTGGACAGTATCTCGATATCCAAAGTCTTCAACGCCTGCTCCGTTTCCTCAGCCATGGGGTTTTTGTTTGAATCCGTAATGATGGCGTATTTAGGCAGGGACAGAGCCAAAAGGGCGGGCACTTCCTTCTGCCATTTTCCGTGATAGGGGAACTTCAAAACATCGCAGGAAAGGTCATACCCCTTATAGCAAAGATCATTTAGCCAGCTGTCTTGGGCATCCCCCATATAGAGCATCCGCACATTCCCATAGGTGACTGCCGTTATGAGGGAAAGCTCGTTATCGTTTCCCTTTTTAGCATCATAGACTTGAGTCGAAGCCCAAATTTCAAAGGTGGCGCCCTTGATTGTTTCCGCTGCATCGGCGCTCAGGCGTGTGACCGGGATGCTGTATCCCTCTATGGCGGCCATCATGGCCCTATACTGCTTGCTGTCGCGCACATAGTCAGGCATGATGACCTTAGCCACATCCACGCTGCTGCAAAGCTCCGCAAATCCGCCGATATGGTCCTTGTCAAAGTGGGTGAGAATCACCAAATCCAGCTTGTCGATTCCCAGGTACTTCAAGGCATCGGCGATGTCCTCGCCGTCGTCCGCCTCGCCGGCATCGATTAAAACATGGGCGCCGTCAAAGCTGAGCAGATGACAATCCGCCTTGCCGATAGAGAAGGCGTACACATCCATGCCGCCTAAGGCGGGGGAAGGGGTACAGCCCATCAGCAACAGCAAACAAAGCATAATACTCTTAATCCGTTTCATGGCAATAGTGTACACGGTTTTGTGTTGAGATGCAAGGCAAAAGACCGTGACAAAACCGTCCGACAAAAATATTTGCGTCGCCGCCATAGACGCAAACCCGATTCCATGCTATACTACGTGCAAACTAAATTAGGAGATGTATAATACAAATGGAAGAGTATTCTGCCGAAGCAAAGGCCTATATTGCCCAGAAGTTTGCCGAACAGGGGGATTTTGCCATTCTGCCCGCCACTGTGTTTGACCAGATGCTGAATGAAATCCTGCGCTTGGATGGGGAATACATGGAGCAAGCCGGTGTAAACGACGGGGCTGTGTACGATGACGATGCGGCCTTTGAGTATATGATGGAACGG
Source organism: Clostridia bacterium (assembly GCA_017451295.1). GTDB lineage: Bacteria > Bacillota > Clostridia > Christensenellales > CAG-138 > RUG472. The sequence goes on along the minus strand of JAFSPW010000024.1, from coordinate 16,636 downwards.
CTCCAGGCCGCTTTCCCCGAGCAAAAGATGTACGCCATGCGGTTTGTGGAAGACTACATGGAGTATAGCGAGGCATATTTGGAGAGTGCCGGTCTTATCGACTGGGAGTAAGCCATATGAACAGTTTGCGGCGGCTGGGGGTGTTCGACAGCGGGTTGGGCGGCCTCACGGTGCTCAATGAAATCTGCAAGAACAATCAGGGCTTGGATGTGGTGTACTTTGGCGACACCGCCCGGGTGCCCTATGGTTCCCGTACCCCCAAAACCATCACCCGATACGCCCGGCAGGATATGCGGTTTTTGCTGTCGGAAGGCGTAGATGCGGTGGTCATTGCCTGCGGCACCGTCAGTGCCAACTGCCTGCCTGCTCTGAAGGAGGAGTTTTCTCTGCCCATCGTTGGCGTTATCGACGCCGGTTGTGAAGCCGCCTTGGCCGTCTCTGACAGCAAGCGCATCGGCATCATCGGTACCCGAGCCACCGTTCGCTCCGGTGCCTATGAGCAGCGGCTGCACCAGCTCTGCCCCGAAGCCTTCACCAAGGGAGTGGAGTGCCCCTTGTTTGTGCCCCTTATTGAAAATGGCTTTGATGCACAGGACCCCATCACAAGGATGACGGTGGAACGATACCTTAGCGCCTTCAATGCTGCCAAGGTGGACACCATCATCATGGGCTGTACCCACTATCCGTTTTTAACCGAGGCTTTCCAAAAGGTGCTGCCCCAGGTGCAGTTTATCAACATGGGCAAGGCCCTGTCCCACCAGCTCAGGGAGCAGTTTTGTCTGCCTGACAGCACCGCCCCCAGCAAGGTTAGCTACTTTGTCAGCGATCCGGACACAGGCTTTTTGTCCATCGCCAATCGGTATTTGGATGCCATCGAGGCAAATTCGGTCCAAACCGTGAATATCGACCGCTTTTAATCGGAGCATATTCCTCCATCCTGTGCATACAGTAGACCAAACGGCACAGGACGGGGGAGTGTATGCAGCAGGAAAAAGCGTGTTTGTATGGTCGATACATGGTGCAAAACAACGCCACGGTCCGGGAAACGGCGAATTATTATGGAACTTCAAAGTCTACGGTTCACAAGCTCCTCACCGGGCGATTGATGCGATTGGACAAAAACCTATATGCTCTGGTTCGAAAGGTGCTGGATGAAAACAAAGCCCAGCGCCATATCCGGGGCGGCCAGGCTACCAAGCAAAAATACCAGCACGAGAAGGAACACTTGGAATCTACCGAATAGAACAGGCGATGCAGGCACCGTATACCCGGCGGGCGCCTGCCTTTTTTAGGGTCTTGGCGCATTCGTTCAGGGTGGAGCCAGTGGTCACCACATCGTCAATCAGCACGATGGTTCGCCCGGCGCACTCGGGTGCGGCCTCAAAAGCGCCCTTCAGGTTCTTTCGCCTCTCGCTGCCGCTCAGGCTCTTTTGCTGGGATGTTTCCCGGGTCCGTTTCAAAAGCTCCGCACAAATCGGGATGCCGTATTCCGATGAGATGTATTCGCTGAGCACATAGCATTGATTGTAGGTGCGAATATACTGCTGCTTCCAATACAGCGGCACGGGCACCAGCAGCTCCGCGTACCATTCCTTGGGTATGTGAATAAACTGGGACAGAAACGGTGCGTAATCCAATCTTTCCTTGTTTTTGAACTGAAGAAGCAGCCGTGCTAACTCATCGGTATAGACGACTCCTGCCGTAAGCCCGTCCAGATACTCCGTGGGCGCCGGCAGAATGGGGCGTTTGAGATTATTGCGGCATTCATCACACAGACCATCATCGCCGATTATCCGTTCTTCCTGGCATAAATAGCAATAATGCGGCGGCGGACAGAGCAGGGAGTAGAACAATTCCTTTACAGGATGCATAGGCTTATATCTCCTGCAAGCGTTGGCAAAGCGCCGTATACCGGCGGCGGGAGAAGACCGTGTTCACCATTCTGGAAATGGTGTCCTTGCGGCCGATGCAATACACCTTTTTCTTCGCCCGGGTGACGGCGGTATACAACAGATTCCGATTCAGCAGCATGGCCGGGCCGCCGCAAAGGGGCAAGAGCACCATGGGAAACTCGCTGCCCTGGCTCTTATGGATGCTGATGCAGTAGGCAAGATCCAGCTCATCCGACTGGGTAAAATCATACACCGCCAGGCGACCGTCATCAAAGAGAATCTGCATGGATTTGTTCGCCTCATCCAGCCGGTATAGTGTTCCCAAGTCTCCGTTGAATGCCCCGGCTCCCTCCACAAGAACGCCCTTTCTGTCCACCTTTTGCCAGGAGACCTTATAGTCGTTCTTAATCTGCATAATCTTGTCCCCCTGGCGAAACACCGTTTCTCCAAAGGCATGCTCCGGCACATGGGGGGCAGGGGGATTGAGGACCTTTTGCAGCACTCGATTCACATTCTCCACCCCTAACACTCCTTTTTTCATGGGGGCAAGAACCTGTACATCCATCAACGGTTCGCTGGTCCCCAGCTGATGCATTTGGGTGGTGCAGAGGGCAGTCAATCTATCTAAAACCTGTTCGGGGGTCATAAGCTGCTCAAACACGAAGTCGGAATCTTCCTCCTCCAAAATGGGCATCTGACCCTGATTGATTCTATGGGCGTTGGTAACGATACGGCTTCGGCTGGCCTGGCGGAATATCTCTGTCAGGGAAAACACCGGCAGGCGGCCGCTGGCCATGCAATCCCGCAATACGTCTCCGCAGCCCACAGGGGGCAGCTGATCCGCATCGCCCACCAGAAGCAGTCGGGTGCCCCGGGGCAAGGCATTGAGCAAGGCGTTCATCAGCGGCACATCTACCATGCTCATCTCGTCCACAATGACCATGTCGTATATCAGCGGGTCATCCTGATTGCGGGTAAACCCTTCCGCCGGATTGTATTCCAGAAGCCTATGAATGGTGCTGGCTTCGGCGCCGGTAGCCTCTGTCATGCGCTTGGCCGCCCGTCCCGTTGGCGCCGCCAGGGCAAAGGTCATGCCGGCGCTCGAAAGGGCATGGGTGATGCAGCGGATGATGGTGGTTTTGCCGGTGCCCGGACCGCCGGTGATAATCATAACGCCGGCATTTAGTGCCAGCTTGACCGCTTTTTTCTGGCTGTCGGAAAGCTGAATATGCAAATCCGCTTCGTACTGGGCCACATCCCAAAGGGGATTTTGGGCAGGAAGCTCCGAAAGAGTCACCAATTTCTGGGCGATGTTCGCCTCTAATCTGGAAAGATAGGGGAGAAAGATGCCTCGCTGCTCGCCTACGAACTGCTCCACCAATGCATCCTCTGCAATCATGGCATCCAGGGCATCAGTTAGCAGCTCCCCATCCACGCCTAAAAGGGTCGTCGCCTTCAAAATCAGTTTATCCGCCGGCAGATAGGTGTGCCCGTATTCGCTTTGGGCATCCCGCAAGGCATACTTAATCCCCGCAAACAGCCGGGCGGCAGATTCCCGCTCGAAGCCGGAGACCCGCTGGGCAATGGCATCCGCCGTCATAAAGCCGATGCCCTCTATATCGGAAATCAACTGATAGGGATTTTCCTCCACCTTGGCAAGGGCCAAATCCCCGTAGGTCTTATAGAGCCGATAGGCTTGGTTGACGGTGATGCCATAGGGCGTCAGGGCCAGCAGAATATCCCGCATGGTCTTGTTTTCCCGGAAGGACTCCGTAATCATGGAGAGCTTCTTCCGCCCAATGCCGGGAATCTCCAACAGACGGTTGGGCTCCCGGTCCATTATGGTCAGGGAATCCATGCCAAACTGGGCCACAATCAGCCGCGCCATAGCGGGACCGATGCCCCGTATGGTGCCCCCGCCTAAGTAGCTTTCGATGGCGGATAGGGTGGAAGGAGCCAGGGTTTGGACCTGTTCCGCCAGGAACTGTCGCCCGTATTTGGGGTGCTGCTTGACGGTGCCTTCCACCTGCAGCTGTTCCCCTACGCTCGCAAGGGGCAGGGTGCCGCACACGGTTATCTCCTGCTTGTCCTCCGTTTTCAAGGAAAGCACGGTATAGCCGTTGTCTGCATTCTTGAATATGATTCTTTCTACTACCCCTGTAATCTGCATATCACATAAACAGCTGTAAAAGCACTCCCGCCAGCACCGCCGCACAGTAGCAGATGCCCAAGATGCCTATATAGCTCCGTAAGCCCCGCTTGCCTCTGAGCAGTACCAGCACCCCGAGTCCTGCGGCAGAGGAGAGCCCCGCCACCACGGAACCGAAGCTGATTAGATCGGAAAGATACAGTTCCACCAGCACCACCGACACGGCACAATTGGGAATGAAACCTAAGAGCGCCGCCAGGAAAGGCTGGAAAAAGCCGTTGAGCAAAAACTTCTGGATGCTCTCCTTGGGAATGCTCTCCATGAGATAGGTGAGCGCCAGGGATACCAGAAACAATACCGCCCATACCTGCATGGTTCTGAAGAAAGATTCCTTCACCAAAGCCCCCATGGTGGTCTTTTGCACATGGCATTCGTGCTCGATATTCTTTTGGGCAAAGCGCTGATGCTGCTTCTCCGGCTTATACAGGGCATCCACCAGAAAGCCCACCGTCAATGCCAGCACAATCTTCACCGCCAGCAGCCGCCAAATCACCGGCATGGCATCCCGGTGGCTTAAAAGCACCGGCAAAGCCTCGTCGGAGGTGGACAAAAACACAGCAATAAGCGTACCCGCGGTGACGATGCCGCCGTTATAGAGATGGGCGCAGGAGACGCTGAACCCGCATTGGGGCACACAGCCAATCAAAGCCCCCCACAGCGGACCCGTCTTTTCCGAACGCCGCACCAGGGAGACGAACTTGTCCCCGGCACGGTGCTCCAGATACTCCATCAAAAAGAAGGTGAGAAACAGTATGGGCAGAAGGATGAGGCAGTCCTCATAGAAAACCTCCCAAATCAGCTCCAAGAATGCCATAGAACGTCCTTTCTAAACATGCCCGCCCAGGAGTATATGGGCGGGCAAAACATAGTATGCAGCCAAGGGTTTTAGAATACCAGCTTTTCTTCGATATAACGCTTCAAATCGGCGATAGGCAGACGAACCTGCTCCATGGTGTCCCTGTCCCGAACGGTGACGCAGCCGTCGTTTTCCGACTCGAAATCATAGGTGATGCACATGGGGGTTCCGATTTCATCCTCGCGGCGATAGCGCTTGCCGATGGAGCCGGTCTCGTCATAATCCACGGCAAAGTACTTGCACAGCTCCTCATGGATGGCACCAGCCTGGGGTCCCAGCTTCTTGCTTAGCGGCAGCACGGCGGCCTTGAAGGGCGCCAGGGCCGGATGCAGGTGCATGACCACCCGGGAGTCCCCGTTCTCCAGCGCCTGCTCCTCGTAGGCATTGCACATCACCGCCAGGAACGTGCGCTCCACACCCAGAGAGGGCTCGATGACATAGGGCGTATAGCGGGTGTTCTTCTCCGGGTCAAAATAGGTCAAATCCTTGCCGGAAGCGTTCATGTGCTGGGTCAAATCGTAATCCGTCCGATCGGCTACGCCCCACAGCTCGCCCCAACCGAAGGGGAACAGGAACTCAAAATCCGTGGTGCCCTTAGAATAGAAAGCCAGCTCCGCAGGGTCATGGTCCCGCAGCCGCAGATTCTCGTCCTTGATGCCGATGGACAGCAGGAACTTATGGCAGTAGCTGCGCCAATACTCGAACCACTCTAAATCCGTCCCCGGTTCGCAGAAGAACTCCAGCTCCATCTGCTCAAACTCACGGACCCGGAAGATAAAGTTCCCCGGCGTAATCTCGTTGCGGAAGGACTTGCCAATCTGGGCGATGCCAAAGGGTATCTTCCGACGGGTGGTCCGCTGCACGTTGGCAAAGTTCACAAAGATGCCCTGCGCCGTCTCGGGACGAAGATACACGGTGTTCTTGGCATCCTCGGTCACGCCCTGGAAGGTTTTGAACATCAGGTTGAACTGGCGGATATCCGTGAAATTGTGCTTGCCGCAGGAGGGGCAGGGCACGTTATGGTCCTCGATGAAGGCCTTCATCTCCGCCTGGGAGAGGGCATCCAGGGGCTTATCCAGGGTGACATCGTTTTCCTTGCACCAGTCCTCAATGAGCTTATCGGCGCGGAAGCGCTCATGGCACTCCCGGCAGTCCATCAGCGGGTCGGAAAAGCCGCCCAGATGGCCGGAGGCTACCCAGGTCTGAGGGTTCATCAAAATAGCCGCATCCAAGCCCACGTTATACTTGCTCTCGGTGACGAACTTTTTCCACCAGGCTTTTTTAATGTTGTTCTTCACCTCCACACCCAGGGGACCATAGTCCCAGGTGTTGGCAAGGCCGCCATAAATCTCGCTGCCTGCAAAGATAAAACCCCGGCCTTTGCACAGGGATACCAGCTTGTCCATGGTCAATTCGCTCATTATTTGACCTCCTTTTGCCTTATGGGCATAATATTCCTTTCCATTATATGCACCAAATCCCATTTGTCAAGGAAAAGGCCTTTTCATAGGCGCACAAATTCGGCGTCCTTTGCGTACTATGGTGTATACGGACGAACAAACACACGGTCCGAAAAGAAAAGGAGGCAAAACTCATGAACTTTGGCTCGAACAACATGATGTGGATTCTGGTGCTGTTGCTCATTTTGGGCGACGGCAACAACGGCGGCTGCGCCAGCTGCGACACCTTTATCTGGCTGTTGCTGCTCTCCCGCTACTGCGGCGGCAACGATGACTGCGGCTGTGGCTGCGGCGGCACTGTGGGTCGGAACACCTGCGGCATGTAACCTCTGCCCGTGCCCCCGCTGCTATAGGGGGAACCAATAGCTTCCCTCCCTGCATAGGATGAGGGGAGCAATTGCTTTTCGCGCCTTTCTGTGATATACTCGCTGTACATTGCAGGAAGGCGTTTTTTGTATGGAAACAGGCACAGGAACAAAGGTGATGGTGGGTCTGTCCGGAGGGGTGGACAGCGCCGTTGCCGCTCTGCTTCTGAAGCAGCAGGGCTTTGATGTGGTGGGCGTGTTCATGCGTAACTGGGAGGAGGAGGGGGGACCCTGCCCCGCCGAAGCGGATTATGAAGATGTGCGCCGCATTTCGGATACTCTGGACATCCCCTACTATTCCGTCAGCTTCGCCGAGGAATATCGGCAGCGGGTGTTCTCCTATTTCCTGGAGGAGTACGCCGCCGGGCGAACGCCGAACCCGGATGTGCTGTGCAATACGGAAATCAAGTTCAAGGCCTTTCTGGACTTTGCCATGAAATCCGGCGCCGCCTGTTTGGCCACGGGTCACTACGCTCGATTGAGACGAGACGAAAGCGGTCTGCATCTTTTAAAGGGCCTGGACCCAGGGAAGGACCAAAGCTACTTTCTGGCAGGTCTGTCCCAAGACCAGCTTGACAAAGCCATGTTCCCCATTGGGGATTTGCAGAAGGCTCAGGTCCGTTCCCTTGCCCTGCAAAGCGGCATTCCCGTTGCCCAAAAGAAGGACTCCACCGGCATCTGCTTCATCGGAGAACGGAACTTTAAGCAGTTTTTAATGACCTTCCTTCCCGCCTGTCCCGGGGACATGGTGGACGAAAAGGGCAAGGTTATCGGTCGGCACGACGGACTTATGTACTACACATTGGGACAGCGCCGGGGTCTTGGCATCGGCGGCCGCAGCGATGGCACGGGGGAGAGCTGGTTTGTTATCGGCAAGGATTTGAAGCGGAATCTGCTGATTGTACAGCAAGGGGAACATGAGGAGCTCTATTCCCGGTCCCTGACCATGAACCGACTGCACCTAATCACCCGAAAAAAGCTGCCCTCCGCCTTCACCTGCCAGGCTAAGTTCCGCTACCGTCAGCCGGATCAGAACGTGGTGGTGGAGCCTACGGAAAATGGGGCCGTTGTTCGCTTTGCCAAGGAACAGCGGGCGGTGACCCCCGGTCAGTGGTGTGTCCTCTATCAGGCAGAGGAGTGCTTGGGCGGCGGTCCCATCGACACGGTGGAGCCCGTAAAGGAGATTTCCCTGTGATTCGTCTCGATGCCCGCCTATCCTGTGCTCTTGAAATGCTGCAGGGTTCCCAAGCGGTGGCCGATATTGGCTGTGACCACGGGAAGCTGACAGCCGCCCTGCTGCAGAAAAACATCTGCCAACAGGTGATTGCCGGGGATATAAGCCCGCTGTGCCTGGAAAAGACCAGCCGCCTGATACAGAAATTGAACTTAGTGGACAGAGCCGAGGTTCGTCTTGGCAGCGGGCTGGAGATACTTGCCCCCGGGGAGTGCGATGCCTGTGCCCTGCTGGGCATGGGCGGAGAATTGATGATAGAGCTCCTGTCTGCTTGCCCCCAGGTCGTCGCCGGCTTTCATCGGCTGGTGCTGCAGCCCATGACCGGGGTGGAGGAGCTTCGGCGGTGGCTGTATGAGAACCGTTTCCACCTGTTGGAGGACAAAATAGCGACGGTAGGGGATAGGCTCTATCAGGTGCTTTGTCTCTGTCCGTCCGATACTATGGACCCCTGGCCGAAGGGATTCCCAGAGGGATATTTTGGCATTGGCTATAGAGCCTTTGAAAAAAGGAACCCCCTGCTGCTTGGGTTTACAAAGGGGCTGCTGCAGCGGCGGCAGACAGCCCTTGCCTTAGCCAAGGGCACGCCGGGAGAGGCAGCTTTAGTCAGGGAGATAGAACCGTTAACCGCCATTATCAAGGAGGCAAGCACATGGAACTAAAGCAGTTTTGCGATTTGATGGAGGGCATCGCCCCCAAGGCCCTGGCTCTGGATTTTGACAATGTGGGGCTGCTCATCGAGCCGGATCACACGGAAATAAAAAAGGTTCTGCTGGCTTTAGACTGCACGGGTCAAGTGGCAAAGGAGGCGGCAGAATGGGGCGCTGACCTGGTGGTTACCCATCACCCCCAGTTTTTCCACGGCGTGAAGAGCATCGGGTTCTCTTCGCCTACCACGGGCGCTGCCGCTATCCTCCTGCGTAACGGCATTGGCCACTTTGCCGCCCACACCAACCTGGATGCCGCCATCGGCGGTGTGAACGACACCCTGTGCGATTTGCCGGGCTTGGTGGACGTACAGCCCCTTGCCCCTGAAAATATCGGCCGGGTGGGCAGGCTCCCTACCCCCATGAAGCTAACAGCGTTTTCGGCCCTTTGCGGCAGGCTTCTCTCTGCTCAAGCCGCCTTTGCGGGGGAAGGGGACAAGCTCGTTTCCACCGTGGCCGTGCTCGGCGGTTCTGGCGGCGGCGACATTGACTTTGCCTTTGCCGCCGGGGCGGATGCGTATCTTACGGGCGAGGCCCATCACCATCAGATTCTGCAAGCCAGAGAGATGGGGCTCGGCCTGGTGCTCTGCGGCCACTATGAAACGGAACGGGTGGTGCTAAAATCCCTGTATAACCGTTTACAAAACGAATCTCGTGATGTACAATATGCTATAACACTTCGGGAGAAGGCGCCATTGCAGTTCTCCTGAAAGGAGGTACCCATGACAAAGTTGGAATATCTGCTCATGTACCAGAAGGCAGACTTGAAGAAGCAGGACCTGGAAAACGGTCTGAAGACCACGGAAAGCCGCAAAAAGCTGAACCGCATCACCAAGATTTTGCGGGAACAGCAGGCTATCTTGGCTAAGCTTACCCAGGATGCCGAGTCTCAGCAGGCCTCCCTTGCCAAGCTCGTTTCCCAGCAGCAGGCTTTGGAGCATGATTTGGATTTGAACCATTCCGAAATGGAAACCCTATCTGCCGATGATGAAGTCACCGGCGAGGAGCTGACGGAGTTCCGGCAGGATGTGGAACGGCTGAACCGGGAGATTGGGAAGCTGGAGAAGGAAGTCTCCGCCTTGCTGGAAACCCTCGATAAGACCACGGAGGAGTACCAGAAGGCTCGTTCCCTGGGCACGAAGGCCAAAAAGGAATACGACCGTCTCAAAGCCGTGGTAGAGGTGGAGAAGACCGACTGCGCCGCCGCCATCACCACCGCCGAAAAGGAGATGGACACCGTTGCAAGGCAGGTTGACCCCACGCTTATGGCAAAATACAAGCGCGCCAGGGTCCATCACAGCATGCCGGTGGTACCCGTATCCAACGAGAAATGCAGCGGCTGCAACATGTCCATCCCCATGGCGGTGCTCAAAAAGCTCTCCGCTCAGGATGCAATCATGGAATGCGAGAACTGCGGCCGACTGCTGTATCAGCCGTAAGTAAAGCCTAAGTTTGTAACGAGTAAGCAAGACGATCGCGGCTCCCTTTGGAGCTGAGGAAAGTCCGAGCACCGCAGGGCAGGGTGCCGGGTAATACCCGGCGATGGCGACATCAGGGAAAGTGCAACAGAAATAAACCGCCCCCGCAAGGGAGCAAGGATGGAAAGGCGAGGTAAGAGCTCACCGTCAGTCTGGCGACAGGCTGGACATGTAAACCCCACCCGGTGCAAGATTGGAATGGGAGCATTCAACAGCGGCCCGCTGCGCTCCTGATAATCGCATGAGCCCCTTGGCAACAATGGGCCTTAGATAGATGATCGTCCGCAGAGCGATCTGTGACAGAACTCGGCTTACTGCTTGCTCGTTACTGTATTTTTATTAGAAAGCGAACCGCTGCAATGAACGTAGGAATCTCCACCGCCAGCATCTTTAACCGCCTTGCTCTTGAGGAGGTGCCCGCCGTTCTTGCCAGCATGGGCTGTGAAACGATGGAGGTGTTCTTGAACACCTTCTCTGAGTATGAGCCCACTTTTGCCGCCCTGCTCAGAAACCGTATCGACGATGCCGGTCAGCAGGTGTACAGCGTTCACCCCATGAGCACCCAGTTTGAAGCACAGCTCTTCTCCATTCATCCCCGGCAGAAGCAGGATGCGTTTCAAATCTATCGCAATGTCCTGGAAGCGGGGCGTATTCTGGGGGCAACTCACTATGTGATGCACGGCTCTCCCCATTTAGGCGGCACGGCCAAGAACCTGGAAATGGACCTTTTGGTGCCTGTTTTCCGGGAGCTGCTCAGTATGGCGGAGGACTACGGCATTACCCTTTGCCTGGAAAATGTGAGCTGGTGCTTTTTCCACAGTCCCGCCTTTGGCAAGGAGCTTTCTTCCCGTCTGGGGGATCATCGGCTGAAGTTTGTTCTGGATATCAAGCAGGCTATGCGCTGCGGGGAAGACCCCTTCGCCTTCATCGAAGCGGTGGGGCAGGATATAGCCAACTGGCACCTGTGCGACTATGCCATAGACGAGGAAGGGAAACTCCGTTTGAAGATGCCCGGTCAGGGGCAGTGCGATTTTGCCGCCATGGCCAAGGCCATGCTTCGAGCCGGATATACGGGACCGGCCTTCGTGGAGGTGTACAGCGACATGTATACCAATTTTGACGAATTACAGGCAGCCTTTGCCTATTTGCAAAAGGAACTATCGCCTTTGGGCGACAAAAATTAAATTTACGGGAGGATAACATGAAGGACTATCAAAACCCGGCATGGTGCCAGGGCATGAAGCTGAGAATCAATTACAACAACATGATGAAAAGCGCCTTGCTGCCCGATGGTTTCACCAGGGAGGAGCTGACCCGTCTGCCCCTGTCTGCCGCACTTGCGGCCATGAAGGCCAAGCGCCCGGCGTTGCGGTGGATGGATTTGCCCCATAATCAGGAGGAGATTGTACAGCAGATTGAAAAGACCGCCGCCTGGGTCCGGGAGGAAGCGGAAGCGTTTGTGGTGCTGGGCATCGGCGGCAGCGCCTTGGGCCCCATCGCCGTTCATCAGGCCTTGCGGCATCTAAACTACAACGATTTGCCAAAGGAGAAGCGGGGCGGCCCCAAGCTGTATGTTTTAGATAACGTGGACCCGGAGCGCATGGCCGCTTTGCTGGATGTTATTGACATCAAAAAGACCGTCTTCAACGTCATCACCAAGTCCGGCAGCACGTCTGAGACCATGTCTCAGCTGCTGATTGCGGTGGATTTACTGAAGAAAGCCGTGGGAGAGGACATCTCCCGGCATCTGATTGCCACCACGGATAAGGAGAAGGGGAACCTTATCAAGATTGCCCGTCAGGAGCATTTGACCACCTTCATCGTCCCGGACGGCGTGGGCGGTCGCTTCTCCGAGCTGTGCCCCGTTGGCCTGGTGGCTGCCGCCGTCTGCGGTATCGACATTCGGGCGCTGCTGGCCGGTGCGGCTTATATGGACGAGCTAACCCAAAATGAGGACCCCATGAGCAATCCCGCCTGTGTCATCGGCGCCCTGCAGAAGGTCGCCATGGACCGGGGCATGAACATTCATGTCATGATGCCCTATGCTGATTCCCTCAAGTATATCTCCGACTGGTATGCCCAGCTGTGGGCAGAGTCCCTGGGCAAGAAGTTCGGTACCGACGGCAGTATTCTGCATGCCGGTCAAACCCCTGTGAAGGCGCTGGGCGTTACCGACCAGCATTCCCAGGTGCAGCTGTATACGGAAGGTCCCTTTGATAAGGTAGTCACCTTCCTGACCGTGGATAAGTATCGCACCGTGACCCCCATCCCCGAGGGCTATCCGGATATTCCGGATGTGCACTTCCTCAGCGGCCACACCCACAACGAGCTGATTGCCGCCGAGCAGGCCGCCACCGCCTATGCGCTCACTAAGAGCGGCCATGTAAACTATGCCATTACGCTCCCGGAGGTGAACCCCTTCACCATCGGCGAACTGCTGTATCTGTTTGAGGTAGCCACCGCCTTTGCCGGCGAGCTGCTGAACATCGATGCCTTCGACCAGCCCGGCGTGGAGGAAGGCAAGAAAGCCACCTACGCCCTTTTGGGCAAGCCCGGCTTTGACGAGAAGCGGGCCGAGCTCAACGCCCGTCCTGCCGAAGATGAGGCGTATATCCTGTAAATGAGCATACGCGGCAACCAAAAAGCCGAGAAGGGAGTGGACATCGTCATCATAACCTTGGTGACGGTGCTGCTCCTTTTTGGCTTGGTGTCGCTGCTTAATGTCCTGTCCGACCCCTTCGACGGTACGGAAGTGGGCTTGGAAGGGTTTTTGAGTCGGCTGAACATGGAGTATTTCAACCGTCAGTTGGTGAGCATATTGCTGTCCCTGGCGGTGGTCGTGCCGCTGGCCATGCTGGACTATGAGCAATATAAGCCCTTTGTGAAAGCCGCCTATGCCATTGCCTGCCTGCTGCTGTTGATGCTTCTTATCGTGAAGGTAAACACCAGAGGCGTCTTTGGTTGGTTTAAAATCGGCACGTCTCGAGCATTCCAGCCCTCCGAAATCAGCAAAGTTGTGGTGCTGGTGGCGCTGAGCAAGTATGTGTCCGAGTGCTTTGACCGTCGGGGGCACTTCAACCGTTTTGTGGATGTGCTGGGCGCCGTGGTCATCTTTGGTGTGCCGTTTCTGCTGGTGCTTCGCCAGCCGGACCTTGGCACCGCCATGGTCTTTGCCGCCATCTTCATTGGCGTGGTGTTTGCCGCCCGCATCAGCTGGTTATACATCATCGGCGGCGGTGCTGCTGCGGTGCTCAGCTTGCCGCTTATCTACCGGTATCTGCTGGACAAGGATCAGCGCGCCCGCATTCGAGTGTTCCTGAACCCCACCTTGGACCTGGAAGGGGACGGCTACAACGTGCTGCGCTCCAAGGAGCTGGTGGGTTCCGGCGGGCTTTGGGGGAAGGGATACTTTACCCCCGGCACCCTGGCCCAGCACAAGTATGTGCCCGAACGGCAGACGGACTTCATCTTTTCCGGCATAGCGGAAGGCATCGGCTTTGTGGGTTCCGCCATTCTTATTCTGCTGTTCTTTCTGCTGCTATTGCGTATCCTTTGGGTGGCCCGTCACTCCAAGGATATGTTTGGACGGTGTCTGTGCGCCGGAACGGTGGCCATGCTGGGCTTCCACGTCTTTGAAAACATCGGCATGAACATGGGGCTATTGCCCGTAACCGGCATACCCTTGCCCCTCATCAGCTATGGCGGGAGCAACATGATGGCCACCCTGTGTACCATCGGCATCGTGCTGTCCGTTCGGTATCGAGCCGTGAACCGAGGACAGATACGATGATGCTGCGCGCCCTTCAGCCCTCCGATGCTAACGAGGCAAGGATCCTGTGGCAGCAGACCTTCCATGACTCGGACAGCTTTTTAGACTGGTTCTTCTCTAACCGCTTTACGCCGGAATGGTCTGTGGGTATTTTTAACGGCCCAGAATTGGTCAGCATCGTTCATGGGCTCCCAATGCCTCTTGCCATACAAAATGAGGTTCTGCCGGCTCTGATGCTCTCTGGGGTGGCCACGGTGCCCGCCTATCAAAAGCAGGGGCACATGCACGCCTGCATCCGCTATTTACAGCAGTTAGCTCACGAAAAAGGCATAGATGCCCTTTTTAACTGTCCCCAGAACCCCGGCACCTATGACAGCCTGGGCTTTCGCCCCTTCACCGCCTATAAACGCTGGCAGGGGACAGGGGAGGGGGTGCCCGGAATCATAGCCCCCTTTGATGAGGAAGCCGCCTTTGGGGTATATGCCGGGCTCTTAGACCGCTATACCGGCTTTGCCCTAAGAAGCCGAGCCGAGTTTCACCGCAAGATGGCGGACTATGCCTGCGATGGCGGACAGGGCTGTATGCTGATGGAGCAGGGCAGGGCCATCGGGTATGCTATCTACTATATGGGTGAACGCCTGCAGGCGGTGGAGGTCCTTTCCCTTGGAACCTATGCGCCTTTGCTGCATCACTTGCAGCAGCTTTGCAAAGGCCATGCCATAGAGGCAAAGCTGCCGCCGGATGTTCCCGTAAAAGGGGAGATAGTGCCGCAAAATGTGCTTCTTGCTTCGCCAAAGGTGTGGCAAAAGATTCACAATAGCAAGCAGCCTTGCTTCTGTGTGGACGAATACTGAACTTTCCCCATTGACAATTCCTTCGCCCTTTGGTATACTTCCCTTCGGACGGTAGGGATATCCGATTCTACGGAGATGTGTCCGAGTGGTCTAAGGAAGCGGTCTTGAAAACCGTCGGCATGCAAGTGCCCGTGGGTTCGAATCCTACCATCTCCGCCATATGGAGAAATACCCAAGTGGCTATAAGGGGCTCCCCTGCTAAGGGAGTAGACCGGGATGACCGGTGCGTGGGTTCAAATCCCACTTTCTCCGCCAGAAAAAAGCACGCTTCGGCGTGCTTTTTTCAACGAAATCCGTCCTTGCGGACGGGTGAAATCCGCTGCGCGTGTGAAATCGCCTGCGGCGGTGAAATCCCGCTTCGCGGGGTGGAGGACGGATTTCATTTCACCGCGAGCGCAGCGAACGATTTCATCAAAGGTCTCAGCCTTTGATTTCACCTTTTGCCGCAAGGCAAAAGATTTCACTTTGTCCCGAGGGTTCGAATCCATCCCTCAAAACCGCAAATTCATCTTTTTTGTACCCCATAGACAGCAAAAAGGAAAGGCGAAATGCCTTTCCTTTTTAATACGTAAATGCTGAAAAAGGCCAAGAAATGGCTTCACCTATCCCATGGGTGACGGTCATGACGGTCAATATATAAAACTATTTATAGGCGTTTTTTTAAAAATCTATCTATAATAAGTTTAGAAAATGACCGACATCGACCGTCACCACCCGGAGCAAAGGCGTTTACCGCTTCTTGTATAAGACCAGTTCAGGATTTTTCCCTTCAGCTTCGTAGGTGCAAATCAAAATGAAGTCCATATTGGCCACGATGCCAAAGCAGCGCCCGGTGTCAAACTCTGATTCAAGCTCATTGCCAAGGTAGGTGGTTCTATCATCCAGGAACTTGACGCTTTCCCCGGACGGCAGCCGATATGAAAGGTTCACATAGCTTCCCACGAGGGCATTTAGCCTTTCCACCTTTGGAAGGCCATCCACATGAAGATTGTTGATTTCGTCCATAAGCTGCTTTTTGAAGGCTTCGAACTGACCGTTGTCGCTCAGTTCCGTATATCTTTTCCAATAGTCCAGGTTTGGCAATGTCTGCTGCAGATACGCCCGAGCCTGCTCTTTTGAAACAGCATCGCTTGCCATGTTCTTCACACACACGTCTATGAGTTCATCCATATCGCTGTATGTATAGGTGCCATCGGCATAGCACCACTGGCAATAGTCCTCGTTTAAGGCCCCATCCGCATTCCTGCCCAGAATTTCGTCCGTAAGGGGCATGCCGCAGCATTGGCATATGAGCTGATGGGGGGAGCCCAGGAGCGTGTTTATGGACACATTAAAGAGCCTTGAGAGCAACTTCAGGGTTTCGATTCCGGGCAGCGTATCTCCGTTTTCCCAACGGGAAACAGCTTGTCGTGTTACGAATACCTTCTGGGCAAGCTCATCCTGGGATAAGCCATGCTGCATTCTAAGCTGATACAGTATTTCTTTCGTGCTCATATGAAAACCCTCCTATAGGAATACTATACCGTATGCGCTTATAGAGGGCAAGCAACTTGCGGTTGCGCTAATGATTTGAGTTTCTTTATCGTAAGCAAAAACCCCAGCATGTGCTGGGGCTTTGCTTGTGATTAACAGACAAAATAGCCTAAAGCAGTGCATCATAAAACCTTTGCCTCTACAAACTGGAATTTAGCGATTAGAGCTTCATGAAAGACTTGATTTCTTGTTCCAAGAGACGAAATACGTTTGCAACCAGATAGCCATCAGCGATTGCATGATTTAGACGAACGGTCACAGGCATGACAAGCCTACCGTTTT
>JAFSPW010000023.1 GCA_017451295.1 Clostridia bacterium | reverse complement strand
TCATGGGGCAGGGCCATGCCCGATACCTGAACCTCCACCCGTTTGCTGGGCCGAAGGGTGAGGCTGTCGCACAGGCTCACGGTCTGCATCAGGGTGTCCAGGGCGTGATAGCCGTCGGTTCGCTTGTACAGCACCCCCAGGCACAGATTCACTTTGGCGTATGCCTTTTCTTCCACAAATTCCATGGCAAGAGTATAGCACAAGTTCTCCCGGGCGTATAGCATAAGAAGATGGATATGTGTTATACCTTATGAAACAGTTTTGCGAAGCCTATCGGGGCGATGAATTTGTGTCAGCACTGCTGACACAAATCAGCTGGACCAACCATCTGCCGATCATGTCCAAAGCAAAGAGCCGGGAGGAACGGGATTTTTATGCGGCACTGGCCGCCAAATAGCCCTTGGCCCCCATAACCCAACACAAATTTCCGTAAGAGTATGGCATATCGGCAGGGAATATGCTATACTCTGCTCATAATTGGAGGATTTTACACATGCGTTTTATTCCTTTATGCAGCGGCTCGTCGGGAAACGCCACCTTTGTGGAAGCCGGCAACGCCCGGGTGCTGGTGGATGCGGGCCTTAGCTGCCGCCGGCTCTGCCAACTGATGCAGCAGGTGGAGGTGGACCCTGCCACCCTGACCGCCATTTTGGTGACCCATGAACATGTGGACCATGTCAAGGGCGCTGCGGTCCTGTCCCGCAAATACCACATCCCCGTCTACGCCAACGCGGACACCTGGGATTCCATGCAGGCGGCCCTGTCGGACGTGTACCCGCCGCAGCGGTGCGTGTTCCAGTCGGACAAGCCCTTCTATCTCAAGAAGCTGTGCGTGTTCCCCTTCACCACCCCCCACGATGCCGCCCACTCCGTGGGCTTTACCTTGAGCGACGGGGTCAGCAAGTGCGGCGTGTGTACGGACCTGGGGCATGTGGACCAGCGCATCATCGAGATACTCTCCGACTGCGGCCTGGTGCTTATCGAGGCCAACCACGATGTGGACATGCTCATGGCCGGTCCCTATCCCTATAATCTCAAGCAGCGGATTCTCTCCGGCCGGGGGCACCTGTGCAACGAGGACTGCGGCAAGGCCCTGGCCCAGCTCTACGGTCGGGGACTGCGCCACGCCATTTTGGGGCATCTGTCGGCGGAGAACAACTTCCCGCCGCTGGCCATCGCCACGGTGCGGGGTGTGCTCAAAGACAACGGCATCTCGGAGACGGACATGACCATCGCCCTCGCGGAGCGGGATAAGCCCACCGGCGTCTTTGAAGTGGCATGAACATCACGGTGCTGGCGGTAGGGAAGCTGAAGGAGAAATATTTCGAGGAAGCCTGCTTAGACTATGAAAAGAGGCTGTCTCGATACTGCCGCCTGGAGGTGAAGGAGCTGCCGGACGAGAAGGCGCCCCAAACCCTGTCCCCCGCCCAGGAGGAGCAGGTGAAGGACCGGGAGGGGCAGCGGCTGCTGAGCCAGATTCCGCCCCGAAGCCAGGTCATCGCCCTGACCATCGGGGGCAAGCCCTATACCTCCGAGGAGCTGGCAAGCCGCATGCAGGCCCTGCAGGATATGGGCAAGGATGTAACCTTCCTTATCGGCGGGTCGCTGGGCCTATCCCGGCAGGCCATCCACCGGGCGGACGAGGAGCTGTCCCTGTCCAAACTGACCCTGCCCCACCGGCTCGCGAGGCTCGTGCTGCTGGAGCAGCTGTATCGGAGCTTTAAGATTATCCACAAGGAGACCTATCACAAATGAAGCATTTTTCTTTGAAGCGGACCCTCAGCGCCCTGCTGGCGGGGCTGCTGCTGTTTGCGGGCGCCTGCATCCGCATACCCCTGCCCCGGCAAACGGAGGCCCCCCGGGAGGTTTCCGCCGCCGACACGGCCGCCTGGAACCAGGCGGATTTGGACTTTTTCCGGGAGTATATCACCAGCGACATCAGCACCCTGCACCAGCTGATAAAGGACCCGGCGGCCTTTGGCATCTACTATGCTGATGTGGAGCGGACGCTCGGCACCTATGCCCAGGCGGAGGAGGCGGACTGGTACGCCTTCGTGGAGGATATGCTCTCTCGGCTCAATGAAATCGACCGAAACGGCCTAAGCGACCGGGACCAGCTGGCCTATGATACCCTCTTGCAGTATTTGCGCTTTGAGCAGGAGGGGGAGAACTATTACGGCTACTTTGAGCCCTTGCTCCCCTACACCGGCATCCAGGCGGATTTGCCCATCGTGTTCTGGTTCTACGAGCTTCGCTGTGAGCAGGATGTGGAGGATTATCTCACATTGATGGCGGATACCCCGCGGTTCTTTTCCGAGCTCCTAAGCTATGAGGAGTATCGGGCCAAGGAGCTGAACATCTTTATGGTGGAGGCGAATTTGAACAAGGTCCTGGAGGATATCGACAGCACCATCGCCGCCGGGGAGGACATCTTCCTGGTGGACACCTTCCAGGAAGCCCTGCAGGGAGTGCCCGGGCTGACGCAGGCGCAGCGCACCGCCTATGAACAGCGCCACGAAGCCCTGCTCAAAAACCAGTTCCACCAGGCATATGTGGACCTGCGGGCGGGCTTGGAGGCCCTTCGGCCCTACTGCCGGGAGGCGGTGGGGGTGGCCTCCCTGGGGAATGATACCTATACGGACTGGTTCGTCTTCCAGCTAAAGCAGAGCTGTGCCGAGGATGAGGACCCAGAGTTCCTGGCGGATATTCTCTATGAGGGCGCCATGAAGAATCTGCGTCTGGCCGTTCGTGCCATACAGGCCGGGGGGCAGGACCTGAAACAAGTGACCATGGGCACCGTGGAGGAAAATGTGAGCTACCTTCGGGAGCTGCTGGACCCCCTGCTGCCCGAGCTGCCGGAGGTGAACGTGCGCTATGAGCAGGTGCCGGAAGCCTTCCGGGAGGTCATGTCTCCCGCCTTCTATCTGGTGCCCGCCTTCGACGACTGGCAGAACAACACCATCGCCCTGAACGGGCCGGAGGAGGCGAAAAACCTGCTGTCCACCCTGGCCCACGAGGGGTTCGACGGGCATCTGTATCAGTATGTGTACCACCGCTCCCAGGGGTTTAGCCTCTCGGAACAGCTGCTCGAGGAGACCGCCTATGCCGAGGCCTGGAGCCAGTACTCCGAGCGGCTGCTGGCGGAGCATATCGACAAAAAGTACCGCAAGATGGATTTGCAGATGGACCACTACTTCCAGCAGGCCATCACCTGCCTTATCGGCTATTGCAGCATCCGGGTGAACCTGTACGGTGACAGCTTTGAGGAGGCCTACGACATCTTCCAGTCCTTCTTCACCTACACCGAGGAGGAGTTCCGGGAGCTCATCTATGAGCCCTATATCATCGGTTCCCCCTTCTACTACATGCCCTATGCCTATGGCTACGCCCGGCTTATGGACCTGCACGATGGTTGGAAGGCCGCCCGGGGCCGCAGCTTTTCGGAAAAGGATTTCCACAGCGCCTACTTAAGCCTTGGCCCCAGCTACTTTAATCTGCTGGCGGACCGGCTGGAAAAATAAATCTAAGGAGACACGCCTATGAAACCCACCCGCACCCTGGCCGCCCTGCTGCCGGTTCTGCTGGTGCTGCTTGGCTGCCATTCCCGGCAGCAGGCTCAGGCCCTCACCCCCGCGGAATCGACCGCCGTTCCCATCGCCCCGGTGTCTGTGGTGGAGCTTGCCGTCCCCGCCACCCCGGCGCCCACCTCTACTCCGGAGCTTACGCCCACCCCCACGCCCACGCCGACCCCGGAGCCGACCCCCACACCCACGCCGACCCCGGAGCCTACGCCAACGCCGGTACCTCCGGGTCAACGCAAGATGGTGGCCCTCACCTTTGATGATGGTCCCCGCAGCTTCGGCACCCCGGATATTTTAGACCTGCTGGAAAAATACAACGCCCGGGCCACCTTCTTTGTGCTGGGCACCTCCATCACGGAGGAAACCGCCCCGCTGCTGCAGCGGATGGTGGACATGGGCTGTGAAATCGGCATCCACGGCCAGGACCACAGCACCATGACCCGCCTGGGATATGAAACCCAGGTGCGCCGCCTCACAGAGATGAAGGAGCTGCTGAACCGACAGGTGGAAGGGGGCTATACCCCCCGGCTCATGCGGCCCCCCGGCGGCAACAAAAGCGATAAGGTGCTGGCCGCCGCCAAGGAGGCCCAGCTGTCCGTCATCCTCTGGTCCGTGGACAGCCAGGACTGGAAGGTGGCCAACAAGAACGACATCCTCAAATTCTGCAAAACCGGCATCACCAACGGCAGCATCGTCCTCTTTCACGACAAGCTGAAGGCCACCCGGGCCGCCATGGAGGAGCTGCTGCCCTACCTCGTGGAGGAGGGCTATGAGCTGGTCACCGTCTCCGAACTGCTGGAGCGCCACGGCCAGCCCCTGGAACCCGGCCAGCTCTACCGCAAGGACGAGGGCGTGTAACCCCCGGCGGAAGGTTGTCGAGATAGGGCAAGGCCCTTCGATATATTTGCTTCGCAAATTCGATATATGCCCAGGGGCATTCGATATGATATACATCCCTTCTTGTCCGCAGACATATCGTATCGAAGATATATCGAGCCCTAAATGGGCATATCGAACATCCGGCAGGATGTATATCGAAAATGGGCGGCCGAAGCCGCCCATTTATGCCCCC
>JAFSPW010000022.1 GCA_017451295.1 Clostridia bacterium | reverse complement strand
GGGAATGCGGGCGCCCACATCGGAAAAACGCTTTGGGTTTTTGAGAAAGTCCACAATCTCCTGGAGCTCCACCTTCTCCTCGTCCGCCCCGGCCACGTCCCCAAATGTGATCGGGTTCTCCCCGGGGGCATACTCCCGGGCCCGGGAGCGGCCGAAGTTGGCCATCTGCTTGCCCCCGCTTTGCTGGCGGAACAGGAACCACATGAACAAAGCCATGGTACCGATGAGCAGCACATAGGGAAGCACGGTAATCAGCCAGCTTTCCCCCTGGGGCTGGGTGACCAAAAAGGCGAAGGGATAGTCCGCAGAGGACACTTTGTCCGCCTCGACCCCCTGCTGCCTGGCGATGAGCAGGGCCATGTTCTTGGAGAAATCCTCCTCGGAGGCGGAGAAGGTGAACTCCGCCCTCTTGGGCAGGTCCTTGGCGGCGCTGGTGCTGCCGGTATACAGGCCCGTATAGAGGCCGGTGCCCAGGGTTTGCTGCAGGGCCTTGACCTTATTCTCCTCCACCAGGTGGACAAAGTCCTGCAGGGTGATGGCATCCGGCTCCGTGCTTGCAAAGCCGCCGCTTATCATATAGAGGACCATGGCCCCCAGCAGCAGCCAGATAATCAGGGTGGATGCGTTTTTTCTTGCTCTTGGATTCAATGAAGGTTACTCCTTGGAAAAGGGTTTACTCGTTTTCGTATGCGCTGGGCTTGAGCACGCCCACAAAGGGCAGGTTGCGATAATAGCCCTTATAATCGAGGCCGCAGCCGACCACGAACTTGTTGGGGATGGTGAAGCCGCAGTAATCCGGGGTGATTTCGCACTCGCGCCGCTCGGGCTTGTCCAGCAGGCAGCACACCCGCAGGGAGGCAGGGTTGCGGGAATAGAGCAGCCGGGTCATGTAGCTAAGCGTCAGGCCGCTATCCATGATGTCCTCGGCGATGATGACATGCTTGCCGGTGATGGAGCTGTCGATGTCCTTGTTGATGCGGACGATGCCGCTGGTCTTCTGGGAGTCCCCATAGCTGGAGATGCTCATAAAGTCCATCGTCATGGGGATGGTCATGGCCCTTGCCAGGTCAGAGAAGAACACCACGGCCCCCTTGAGCACGCACAGCAGCACCACTTCCTTGCCCTCATAGTCCTTGGAAATCTGTGCCCCGAGCTCCTTTACCCGCTGGGCCACCTGCTCCTCGGAAACCAGCACCTCAGCGATGTCCTTCATCATGGGCGATTCATAGGTCTTGTTCATTGTTTTTACCCCCTTTAATAAAATGTATATGCAGTATGTTGTGGCTGTCTTCCTGTATCCGGGCCCGCTGCGCCACCGTGCCCAGGGGCACGAACAGCGGTCCCTTCTCATCCATGAGCAGGGGTGTTTTTCGCTCCCACTGCCCCATGTGCCGGTCCGTATAGTAATCGGAGAGGAGCTTGCTCCCCGCCATGCCCAGGGGCACGAACCGTTCCCCCGCCTGGGCCTGGTGCAAAAACAGCCTGCCGCAGATGGCCCGGGCATCTATATACCCTTGGTCCGCAGAGCAGGGGAGCCTTGCGGCGTTCACCCACTCCGTTCTGTAGCAACCGAAGGGCGTCTGTACCTCCTGCCCCACGGTGAGGGGCAAATCGGAAACGGCCGGCGGCTCCTCGTCAAAGCGGAGGCTGTCCCCCTCCGCCCGGGCCACTACGCCGCCCCGCAGGGTGACGCGACTGCCCGAGGGGAGCCTGAAAAGCTCCACCAACCGCTGGGCATCCGCCTGGGTATAGTCGGCGGTGCGGCGGCGAATGAGCCAAAGGGCAATCCTAAGCTGCAGCACCATGGGCAAGGCCATGAGGCGCCGGCGGCTGCCGCCCGCCTCAACATAGGCCTTCTGGGCCAGGTCCTCTAAAAAAGCATCCTCCTGGGCAAGCTTGTGGGCGCAGGCACAGATGTTTTCCCGGGCCCCGGGGTGTATGGTCTCCAGGGCGGGCAGGATTGTAAGCCGCAGGCGGTTGCGGGCAAAGGCCGCATCAGCGTTGGTTTCGTCCCAGCAATAGGGCTGATTCCGCTCGGAAAGATAGGCTGCAATCTCCTCCTTGGAGGTGCTCAGCAACGGCCGCACCAGCCGCCCCTGCCGCAGGGACATGGCGGCAAGACCCCGTAAGCCGCTGCCCCGAATAAGGTGCAGCAGCACCGTCTCCGCCTGGTCCCCCCTATGGTGGCCCAGGGCGATGGGCACATCCCCCAGGGCGTGGGACACCCTGTCCAAAAACCCGTGGCGGACCTGCCGGGCGGCGGTCTCCAGGGAGAGCCCCCTTTCCTTTGCAACGGCGGGCACGTCCCGGCTTTCGCAGAACAGGCTCACCCCGAGCGAAAGGCACAGGCGCCGACAAAAGGCCATATCCTCCCCCGCGGTGGGGCGAATGCCGTGGTTCAAATGGGCGGCATAGACCTGTTTTAGCCGTCCCTCATCCCTATGCCGCACCAGTTCCAGCAGCAGGGCCGTGGAATCCGGTCCCCCGGAAAAGGCGCACAGGACCACGCTCTCCCCATTCAGGGAGCAGGCAGCCAGGGTTTCCTCCGTCAACAGGTGCATGCATCCATCCTACTTTCACTTGCTACCATAATACCCTTTTGGGCAGGATTTGACAAGAAGTATTTCCAATGAAAAAAGAACCGACAGAATCGGTTCCTTGGTATGCAGTGTCAATATACCAGGTTTTGGGGCTTCCCCGCCAGCACGCTTTCGATGTTGGCGGCGGTGATGTCGATAATCTTCTGCCGCCCCTCCAGGGTGGCCCAGGCCGAGTGGCCGGACAGATAGCAGTTGGGGGCTTTCAGCAGGGGGTTGTGGACGGAGATGGGTTCCTGGCCCACCACATCGGCCCCATAGCCCCCCAGTTGGCCGGAGACCAGGGCGGCCTGTACCGCCAGCTCGTTAATCAGCGCTCCGCGGGCGGTGTTGATAAGCAAAGCGCCGGGCTTCATCTGCCCCAAAAAGGCTTCGTCCACCATGCCGAGGTTGTCCTTTTTGGCGGGGCAATGCAGGCTCAGCACATCGGCTTGCTTCAAAAGCTCCTCCAGCTTTACATACTTTCCTGCAAAGCCGGGCTTTTCATGGGGGGTATAGCCCAACACCTTCATGCCGAAGGCCTTGCCAATCTCCCCCACCTTGCGGCCGATGGCGCCGCAGCCGATGATGCCCAGGGTCTTGCCGCTAAGGGCCACCGGGTTTCTCTCCCACCAGCAGAACTCCGGACAGGCGGTCCAGGCGCCCTGGTGGATGCGGGCGTTGTGGTAGGCGGTGTGGCAGGTCATCTCCAGCAGAAAACCGAAGACGCTCTGGGCCACGGAGTCCGTGGCATAGCCGGGCACGTTGCACACGGGGATGCCCAGCTGCTTGGCGGCGGCGACATCCACCACGTCAAAGCCCGTGGCCAGCACCCCCACCATCTTTAGGTTGGAGGCGGTAGCGAGCATGGTGCCGTCCAACTTCACCTTGTTGGTCAGCACCACATCCGCCCCCCGCAGCCGCTGGGGCACCAACGCCGGGTCGGTCCTATCATACAGGGACAGGGGTCCCAGGGCTCTGAGCCTGGATAAATCCAGCTCCCCGGGGCGCAGCGTCTTGGCATCTAAAACAACGATTTGCACGAACGTACAGCTCCTTATGGTTTCAAAAGTGTATTCAAAGTATTGTAGACGCATTTGACAGGCTTCGTCAAATGAACATTCCTTGAACGCGGAGGCGGATTCATTGTCAAAACCCACACGATGTGGTAATATAGGGCATCATTTTCAGGGGAGACAAGCTATGTATATTATCGTGGTTGGCCAGGGCAAGGTGGGCATCACCCTTTCGGGGCAGCTTTCCGCCGAGGGCCATGACATCGTCACCATCGACAGCAACCCCCGGGTTCTAAGCCGGGTCCAGGAGACCTTGGATGTGGCCACTCTCTGCGGCAACGGCGCCTCCGCCGAGGTGTTGGAGGAGGCGGGGGCGGCCCATGCGGACTTGCTCATCGCCTGCACCGGCGGGGACGAGGTGAATCTGCTAAGCTGCATGGCGGCAAGGAAGCTGGGCACCAAGAACACCATCGCCCGGGTCCGCAATTCGGATTATGAGAGCAACCTGCGGCTGCTTCGGGAGGAGCTGCACATTTCGCTGTCCATCAACCCGGAATTGACCACCGCCCGGGAAATCTACCGGGTGCTGCGCTTCCCCGCCTCATTGAAGCGGGAGACCTTCCTGCGGGACAAGGCGGAGCTGGTGGAGTTGAAGGTGCTGCCCGGCAGCAAACTGGACGGGCTGACGCTGATGGATTTACGCAAGCTCACCAACGAAAAGACGCTAATCTGTGCCGTGGAGCGCAAGGGGCAGACCATCATCCCCGACGGCAGCTTCACCCTCATGGCGGGGGATAGAATCTCGCTCACGGCGGAGGCTTCGGGGCTGGTTCGGTTTATGAACGATGTGAACTTGCCCATCCCCCGCATCAAGAAGGTGATGATCGTAGGCGGCAGCCGCATCGCCGTGCATGTGTCCAAAATGCTGCAGCACAACCGCATACGGGTGACCATCATCGACAACGACCCGGACCGGTGCCGGGAGCTTGTTGAGCTTCTTCCGGAGGCCATCATCGTCTGCGGCAACGGGTCCATGCAGGACGTGCTGCTGGCGGAGGGCATCAAGGATACGGACGCCATTTTGGCCCTGACCGGGGAGGACGAGGAGAACTTGACCATCTCCCTGTTCGCCAACTACCTGAAGGTGCCCAAGACCGTGACGAAAATCAGCCGCACGGAGTTTTTGGACGTGTACACCAATGCGGGGCTGGACACCATCGTGTCCCCCAAGCTGCTGACGGCCAACGAGATTATCCGCTATGTGCGGGCGCTGAGCAGCCGCTCGGGTCAGTCCATGCTGGCCTTGAACCGGTTTATGGACGGACAGGTGGAGGCCATGGAGTTTCTGGTCCCCGCCGGGGCCGCCTATGCCCATGTGCCCTTTAAGGACCTGCAAAATAAGAAGCGGAAGAACACCCTGGTGGCGGCCATTGCCCGGAACCGACAGCTCATCATCCCCTCCGGCAGCGACTGCCTGGAGCCGGAGGACCGGGTGGTCATCGTGGCGCCCAGGAATGTGACCATCTCCTCCTTGAAGGACGTGTTCCCGGGAGGCAGCCTATGAATGGCCGAGCCGTCCGCTATTTCTTAGGGCACATCCTGCGCTGGGAAGCCATTTTGATGCTGCCCGCCCTGATTATCAGCGTATGGGACAGGTCCTGGGGGGCTATCAACGGGTTTTTGCTCACCATTGCGGGGCTGCTGCTGGTGTCCTCCCTGCTGCTGTTCCTGGGCCAGAAGGGGGATCACTCCATCCAGGCCCGGGAGGGCTTCGTCATCGTGGGACTGGGCTGGGTGCTCATGTCCGTTTTCGGGGCGCTGCCCTTCTTCATCTCCGGGGGCATTCCACGGTTTGTGGATGCGCTGTTTGAAACCACCTCCGGCTTCACCACCACCGGCGGCAGCATCCTGACGAACATCGAGGGGCTCAGCCGCGGGCTGTTGTTCTGGCGGAGCTTCACCCACTGGATCGGGGGCATGGGGGTGCTGGTGTTCGTGCTGGCCATCGTGCCCCAGAGCAAGGGCAACGGGGAATCGCTGCACCTGCTTCGGGCGGAGAGCCCGGGGCCGGATGTGGGCAAGGTGTCCCCCACCATGCGAAAGACCACCCAGATTCTGTACGCCATCTATATCGGCCTGACCCTCGTTACCTTCGTGCTGTTGCTGCTGGGGGGCATGCCCGCCTTTGACAGCTTCTGCAACGCCGTGGGCGCCGCCGGCACCGGCGGCTTTGCCATCAAGAACGCCGGCATCGCCGCCTACAGCAGCTACAGCCAGACGGTGCTGTCGTTTGCGATGCTGCTGTTCGGGGTGAACTTCTCCGTGTACTATCTTATCCTCACCCGGCAGGCGCTCCGGGCCATCATGGACGAGGAGCTGCATTGGTATCTGGGCATCATTTTAGGGACCCTGGTGGTGCTGGTGTGGAACACGAGGCATCTGTTTACGAGCCTTGGGGAGGCCATTCACCACGTGTTTTTCACCATCTGTTCCATCATCACCACCACCGGCTTCTCCACGGTGGACTTTAACACCTGGCCGGAGTTTTCCAAGTGGATTTTGGTGCTCCTCATGTTCATGGGCGCATCTGCCGGCAGCACCGGCGGCGGCATGAAGGTGAGCCGCATTCTCATCCTGGTCAAGAGCCTGAAAAACCAGGTGCTGCAGATGGTCCGGCCCCGAAGCGTCCACCTGGTGCGGCTGAACAAAAAGGCGGTGGAGCCCGCCACGGTCAGGGGCGTCCATGTGTACACCATGGCCTATTTCTTCATTCTGGCCATCTCCGCCCTCATCGTCTCCCTGGACAACTTTGACGGCATCAGCACCCTGACGGGGGTCATTGCCTGCATCAGCAACATCGGCCCCGGGCTCAACATGGTGGGCCCCACGGGGAACTTCTCCCAGTTCTCGGACCTGTCTAAAATCGTCTTCTCCCTGGACATGCTCTTTGGGCGCCTGGAAATCTTCCCCATGCTGCTGCTCTTCTCCCCCGCCGCCTGGCGCCGCAAGGGCTAAGCCACCCCCTCCGCCCCCTCGCCGGGGGCGTTTTTTTTATCCCCTCAGGCAGCAAAAAGGCGGCCTCTCGGCCGCCTGGGTAGGTTCTTAGTGATAATGATGGCTCCATTCATCGTCGTAGTTTGACGACTTAGAAATAAATGTATCGGGTGCCATCACGATGATTTGTGTCTCCGCTTCTATGAATTCCTTCTTCATTCCTTTTTCCTCCTGTCAATGATAGGAAGACCAGTCCGAGCCACCGGGTTTGGCCGTGGGTTTGCCCGAATCATCCCCCTCCGGTTCAGCCGTGGGGGTGGTGCCAGGTGTCGCTGTAGCCGGAGCCGGTGTATCCGTCGCCTTGGGCGCATCCGTAGCTATGATTGGGGCATCCGTTGCCTCGGGCTTTGGGGTGGCTGTTGCCTTAACCGTAGGGTTATTGCCTCCAAAGGAGGTCTCGGTATCCGCTTCCGATTGGTCGCTCCCCGCCCCCGCAGGCGTGGCGGTGGGCCGCTCGTTTTCAGGGTGTTGGCTGAGCTCCTCGAGCACAGGAGAGGGTTCCTTCTCCTCTCCGCCTTCCACGGAATCCGTGGCCTCGGGGACTGTCTCCTCCTCCTGCGCCCTTTCCGGGAACATCACTTGTGGCAGCTCCTGGTCCCGTGGCAAAAGGACCATTGCCAGAATCGCCGCCGCCACCAGAACTAAAACTATGGCACACAGCAGCAGTATCCGGCCCTTGTTCTTCATTCGCTTTCCTCCTTACAGATTCGGCCCCCGCCCCCAGAGGGGAAGGGGCCGAACCCAGTCTCTTATTTCGCTTCTTTTCCCGGCAGAGGCACCTTAGCCGATGCCGTTGATAAAAGGAGTCCCATTGTCTGCGGGGTTGGTGTTCTTGTTGGTCTCAGAATCGTTCTGAGTATCTGTACCATCATCCACGTAGCCGCTCATGGTGATAATCTGCCCATTAAGCAGCACGGTATTCAATTCAGCGTCGATGAATTTCTTCATGTTCTTCTCCTTTCCGTTGAAAGTTAGCCTTAATACTCGTCCTGTTCCTGATTCAGCAGGAACTTGGCGTAGTTCTTCCAGGTAGTAGGCTCCGCCGGATCCTCGATGATGCCGTTGCTAACCTCACGCACCGTTCTGTCACCAGCGGCAAATGCCGTTTTGGTGTACGTGCCGTTGGTGGATTCCACATACAGCTCTGCATAAATCCTGGTGCCAAAGAAGTTGGCAGGCACACCGGTGATGACCAGGTTGGCGGTGTACAGGCCGGTGGCTTCGTCATAGGTATAGTACTCCAGCTGAACCTTAACGGCTTGGCTCATGCTGTCAGTCCTCCAGGTGAAATAGGACTTGCTCGTATCCAGCGTATACCCCTCGCTCAGGCGGAAGTTGAAGCCAAAGCGGATATCGGTGGAGGTGTTGACTACCTGCTGCGTCGTGGTGCTAATGCGGCGCCGCAGAGAACCGCCCAGGAAGGTGGCCGTCGTTTTGGGCACCAGACGGTAGCCGTAATCGCCGGCGATCTGTGCCCACTCATAGCCGTCGGGAGCACTTGCGCTGAACTGACTGCCATCTTTTTGGACATCTCTGTATGCCGCATAGGAGCCCTCGCCCATGATGATGCTGCCGCTCAGGCTGCCGCTGGCCAGCATCAGCGAAGGCGCAGTGCCTTGGCCATAGTAGCTAACCTCGATGTCGCCATCGATATAGCTGCCGCCCTGAACGATTACGTCATTGCTGGTATAGCCGCCCCAGCCGGTGCAAGCGTCAAAGGCGATGCCATTGGCCTTGGCGGTGATGGCACTGTGGTCGATGGTGGTGCTGCCGTTGTTGGTGGACAGCACGTAGCCGACGCTGTTGGTGCCCTTGGTAGCATCCAGGGTCATGTCTTTCAGCGTCAGGTTGCTGTAGTTCTGGATAATCATCTTCACATTGGCATTATCGGCAACGATGCTGCCATTTTTGAAGGTGATGGTGTTGTCCTTCAAGAGCTGGAAGGCCTGAGTCTTGGTGCCGTTGGAACCGGCCAGAGGATCGCTGTTCACGGTGTAGGTGTAACCATTGAAGTCCACGGTCAGGCCGGTGGTGAACTTGCCCTGGGGCACGATGATGCCGCTGCCGGAGCAATCCTTCTGCAGAACGATGGTGTTCCCATCCACGGCAGCCGCAAAGGCCTCGGCCAGGGAGTCATATTCCACATCGCCAATCATGGCCACGGTTTCGCCCTTGGGCACCAGAGTGTTGTTGCTGTCCCACTTATAGCCAGCGGGGGCATCCTGCTCAAAGGCAGCGTCCTTGGTGACGGTGGCCTTCTCGGGGGTAGCTTCCATGGCGGTTGCGGCGGAGTTGGTCACCACGATGTCGCCGGTCATGGTGCCGGATTCCAGGGTCAGGGAGAAGCCGTCCTTGGCATCATTTCCGGAAGCGTAGACCTCCACATCGCCGTTGATGGTGGACTCGCCGGTCACGGTGACGTTGACGGAGGGATAGCTGGCATAGCGGCACACGTCGAAGGCGAAGCCACCGGCGGGGTTGGCGTTGATGGTAGTGTCGTCGATAACCACATCGCCGTTGTTGTTGGACAGGGTGTAAGCACCAGTATAGCTGGTGTTGTTCAGGGTCAGGGTCATATTATCCAAGGTCAGATTGCTGTAGTTCTGAACAAGGATTTTGGCCACTGTGGAGGTGATGGTGCCGTTCTGGAAGATGATGGTGTTGTTCTTCAAGAGCTGGAAGCCGTTGGTCTCGGTGCCGGCGGAGCCCACGGTATTGCCGTCCACGGTGTAGGTGAAGCCGCCAAAGTCCACGGTCAGGCCGGTGGCGTACTTGCCCTGGGGAGCAATAAGACCGTTGCCGGAGCAGTTAGCCAGCAGGGTGATGGTGTCGCCATCATTGGCGGCATTCCATGCCTCTTCCAGAGTTTCGTACTTGGTGGAGCCAATCTTAGCCACGTAGGTAGCAGCCACGCCATAGGTGCCGCCGCCGTTATCAACGATGGTTGCAGACTCGGCCAAATACGGAGTGGGGTCTTCAGCGAAGGTGCCGCCGGAGACTTCTATGCCGGAGTCTTCGACAACATTATTCTGCACAGTCAGTTTCTGATTGAAGGTGCCGCCGTTGATTTCAATGGTGCTGTTCACGGATTCATTGACATCGCTGCCAACATACACGGACGAAGTTTTTCCGGTGAATTCACCGCCATTGACCACGACCTGAGCCTGTTCAGGATCAGTGCCGGTGCCATCGTTGGAAACATAGAGGCCGTAATAGTTTGTGGAAGCATAGGAGCCGCCATTCACAATAGCAGTACCAGCATCAACAGCGAGGCCGCCATGGACGCCGTTCACGGTAACATCACTATCAGAGGCAGGATCAATTGTGATACTACCGGTGGAGATAATTGCATACGTGCGAACGCTCTGACTAATAAAGCTGCCCTTAGTGATAGTTGCTGTACCACTATTGTTCAGGCACCCCGGACCAGAGCTGCCGACAGCAGCACCTGCGTACTCAGCTTCCAATACCCCATCATTGAAATACAAGGTGGCTTCATTCCAAATAGCTGCTCCACCGTTAGCATCGACAGCAACAATCTTGGCACCGTCAATCGTCATAACGCCATTTCCGAGGTTCTCAATTCCACGAGCTCTAATAACACCATTGCCAACGGTATCCTTAAGCGTAAGGGTGCCGTAATTGTCAATGGCATAAAAATGCCGGGTGGAAGTGTCCGAACCACTGTTTACTTTAGTGGAAATAGTGTGCCCAGCCAGGTCAATCGTGATTTCCTTGCCAGCAGGGATAGCCACAGTTGATATGTCGGTGAGATCCGCACCCAGGGTGATGGTGTCGCCAGCCTGGGCAGCGGCGATGGCGGCCGTCAACTGTTCTGCGGTGGTCACCGATTCGCCTTCCGCCTGGGCCACTTCTTCCATGACCTCGGAGATTTCCTCCTCGGGCTGCTCAGCGGGCAGCTCTTCACCGTCTGCAAAAGCCACGGCGGGGAGGAGGGAGAGGATCATGACCAAAGACAGAAGCAAGGCCAGCGTCTTTTTCAGTTTGTTCATTCGTTTTCCTTCCTTTCTTTTTTATCTAAAGTTTTCAATCTATGTTCATCAGCCAGAGGCTGGGGTTTCTGTACATCCCTGTCATTTCGACCGAGGGAGCGAAGGCGACCGAGTGGAGAAATCTCCTGCACAAGAGGCGGGGACACCTCATCCGTCACGGCTTCGCCGTGCCACCTTCCCCTCAAGGGGAAAGCTTTTGGGGGCGGGCCGCCGAGGGCATCGGCCCCTACGGGGGGCAAGAGGGGGGTCGGGGAAGGCTTTTGGGAGCGGGCCGCCGAGGGCGTCGGCCCCTACGGGGGGCAAGAGGGCGATCCCACCGGCGGCTTTGCCGCCACCTCCCTTTACGCAAGGGATGCTGGCCCTACGGGGCCCAGCCGACGAGGCGCTGCTCGGACTCGAGCTGGCGGGCGGAGGCCTCTGCGACCAGGGAGAAGACGGACTGGCGGAAGGCTGCCTGGGTTTGCAGATAGAGCTTACGCAGGCACCGGGGGTTGCACTTT
>JAFSPW010000005.1 GCA_017451295.1 Clostridia bacterium | reverse complement strand
TGGCGGAGACGGTGGGATTCGACCTGCGATGCGCGCAGGCCTTGGGTTCGGCTCTCAAGCCCCACTGGGGCTTGATTCACTACCGAACCCGTTCGAATCCCTCTATATTCATTCAATAATAATAGGGACACTCTGCGGTGTCCCTATTATTGTTGGCGGAGACGGTGGGATTCGACCTGCGATGCGCGCAGGCCTTGGGTTCGGCTCTCAAGCCCCACTGGGGCTTGATTCACTACCGAACCCGTTCGAATCCCTCTTATATTCATTCAATAATAATAGGGACACCCTGCGGTGTCCCTATTATTATTGGCGGAGACGGTGGGATTCGAACCCACGGAACATTGCTGTTCAACTGATTTCGAGTCAGCCCCGTTATGACCACTTCGATACGTCTCCGAGCAAAGGGTAGTATAGCGTATTCAAAGGAAAAAATCAACGCTTAGTTTGGAAGAACTCTGAAAGCAGCTCCCGGCATTCCTCCTCCAAGATGCCGCCCCAGGTCTCTACCGAGTGATAGAACCAATGATCGGTCAGGTCCACCCGAGAGCCGGTACAGCCGCAGCTTATATCGAAAGCGCCGAATACCAGCCGTGGCAGTTTCATCCAAATCATGGCTCCGGCGCACATGGCACAGGGTTCCAGGGTGACATACAGTGTGCACCCCTCCAGGCTGCCCAGCCTCCGGTATGCGGCCTTTAGAGCCAGCAGCTCCGCATGGGCCGTTGGGTCGTTTTTCT
Organism: Clostridia bacterium; assembly: GCA_017451295.1. Classification (GTDB taxonomy): domain Bacteria; phylum Bacillota; class Clostridia; order Christensenellales; family CAG-138; genus RUG472. Next base: position 4,953 of record JAFSPW010000005.1, on the reverse strand, counting down.
GCCGGGAAAGATTATGAGCGGCAGCCACCACCTTTTCGTCCTTCACCACAACGGCACCCACGGGAACCTCATCCTGCAAGAGCGCTGCCTTGGCCTGCTGCAGCGCAAGGCCCATGTACTCTGCATCATTCATGGCAAAGAAGCTCCTCCGTATCAAAGTCCGGATACTGCACCCGCCAGAGCATCAGCCCATGCGGGGGAGCCGTGGGCCCGGCAGCCTTTCGGCTGCAGGAGGCAAGCGCGGCAGCGATTGTGTTCTCCGGCAGACGCCCGTTCCCAATATCCAGCATGGTGCCCACCAGGATGCGAACCATATTATATAGGAAGCCGTTTCCCTGGACACGGTATATTAGATACTGTCCCTGCTGCTCCCATTCAGAGAGGATGACCCGGCGGACCGCACTTTCCACCTGCCGTCCGGTGGACATGAAGGCGGAAAAGTCATGCTCGCCTACTACCTGGGCGGCGGCCGCCTGCATCTTTTCAAAGTCCAAGGGCATATAGGCATGGAGGGCATACCGGCGAGCAAACACATCGGCATGGGGACCGGTCTGAACAAAGTAGCGATATTGCTTTTCCTTGGCGGAAAAACGGGCATGGAAGGTTGAATCACATTCCTCGGAATACAGTATGCGGATATCCCCGGGCAAGCGAGTGTTGAGGGCAAAGGCAAACTTATCCGCCCCCATGCGCGGCTTTGGTATCAAAATGGGCTACCTGTGCCCTTGCATGAACCCCGGAATCCGTGCGGCCGCTGCCCTGAAGGGTAACCTGTTCACCGGTGGTTTCTTGAATCGCCTGTTCGATTCTCTCCTGTACCGCCAGGCCGTTGGGCTGGGTTTGCCAGCCCACATATTCCGTGCCGTCGTAGGCTACTATCATCCGAATTCTGCGCATGCTACACCAACCCAGGCACCAAGGCCTGCACTAAGATTATGACGAGCAGGAACGCCGCCGTCACCAAGGCGGCCCACAAATCCCCCCTGGTAAAGCGAAGCTGATGAAGCTTGGTTCGACCCTCGCCGCCGTGATAGCAGCGGGATTCCATGGCCATAGCCAGCTCATCCGCCCGACGGAAGGCAGAGACAAACAGGGGAATCAGAATGGGTATCATGGCCTTAGCCCGTGCAATCAGATTCCCGGACTCAAAGTCGGCACCCCGGGCCAACTGGGCCTTTTTAATCTTGTCCGCTTCCTCCATGAGGGTAGGGATAAAGCGCAGGGCGATGGTCATCATCATGGCCAGCTCGTGGGCGGGGAAGTGGATTGCTTTTAAGGGAGAAAGCATTCTTTCCAGGCCGTCCGTCAAGGCGATGGGGGAGGTGGTGAGGGTCATCAGCGAAGCGCCCGTCATCAGCAGCACCAGGCGTAATGAGATAAACAGGGCTTGCCGCAGCCCCTCCCGGGTGACAACAATAAACCGCCAGGAGAACAGAACCGTCTCGCCGGGGGTGACAAACAGATTCAACAGGAACATGAACACCAGCAGCACCCGGATGGGCTTGATGGCCTTAAAGAAGTAGCTTAGGTGTATGTGCCCCAGCTTCAATGCCAGCAAAACATAAACAAGGGGCAGCACAAACAGCACCATGGACTTGACCAGAAACACCATGAGGATATAGGCCAGCATAAGCCATATCTTGGTGCGGGGGTCCAACCGATGGATGCAGGAGTTTCCGGGGATGAATTGGCCCAGGGTGATGTCCATTATGGCTTCAACCTCCCCATTAAATATGCTTCCAGGTCCTCCCGGGTGCAGATATCCAGGGGAACATCCACTCCCTTTTGCCGCAGCAAAGCCGCCACCCGGCACGCAGCCGGCAGGGACAGGTTCATTTTGGAAAGCTCCTCAGCGTGAGCAAACACACTTTGCGGCGTATCCAGATACATCTGCTTTCCGGCTTTCATCACGAGAATCCGATCGGCGTGGCGAGCCACATCCTCCATGGAGTGGGAGACCATGATGATGGCGCAGCCGGTGCTTTGCCGCAGCTCCTCCAACATTTGAAGAATCTGTCTGCGCCCCTGGGGGTCTAAGCCCGCCATGGGTTCATCCAGCACCAAATACTTTGGCTCCATGGCCAGGATACCCGCCAGCGCCGCCCGTCGCTTTTCGCCGCCGGAAAGCTCAAAGGGAGACTTGTCCGCAAAGCTGTCATAGCTAAGGCCCACCATGGCCATGGCTCGGCTGACCCGCAGATTAACCTCCTCTATGCTCAGTTTCATGTTCCTGGGTCCAAAGGCAATGTCCTCCTTCACCGTGTCGGCAAAGAGCTGATACTCCGGATACTGAAACACCATGCCCACCAGGGAACGGATGGTGCTGCGCTGCTTCTTATCCGTTGTGTCGAGGCCATCCACCAGCACCCGGCCGGAGGAGGGGAGGAGCAGCCCGTTTAGATGCTGGACAAGGGTGGTTTTGCCGCAGCCTGTGTGCCCCATGATGGCCAGAAACTTCCCCTCATGGATGGTGAGAGACAGGTCCTCCACCGCCGACAGGGAGCCCATGCCGCCGTCAAAATAGGTGTGGGAAAGATGGTCTATAACAATGGGCATAGTGCCTCCGCAAGCTGGCTGTCGGTAAGAATAAAGTTGGGCAAGCAGATGCCGCTCTCTATTAAGTCATCCCGGATACGCACAATCTCCGGCACATCCAGGCCCAAGTCGCAAAGCTCCTTTCCCCGGGAAAAGACGTCCACGGGAGTGCCGTCCATGACCAGCTTTCCGCCGCTCATAACCACGAGTCGGTCCGCCATAACCGCTTCCTCCATGTACTGGGTAATCATCACCACGGTCATACCGTTTCGTTGGTGCAGGTCATAGACGGTTTGCAGCAGCTCCTGCCGTCCCTGGGAATCCAGCATGGCGGTGGCTTCGTCCAGCACCAGAATCTTCGGTTCCATGGCCAGCATCCCGGCGATAGCCACCCGCTGCTTTTGACCGCCGGACAGCTTATGGGCGGCGCTGCCGGCATAGGCGGACATGCCGACTTTCTGTAAGGCATCATCCACCCGGCGACGAATCTCTTTTGGTGCCACGCCAAGATTCTCCGGTCCGAAGGCTACATCCTCCTCGACGATGGTGGTGACCAGCTGGTTATCCGGGTTTTGGAACACCATACCCACCTGCTGCCGAATGGAGAGCAGGTTCTTTTCCTCCTTTGTATCGAGGCCGTCAACCAGCACCTGACCCTCCGTTGGCAGCAACAGGCCGTTGATATGCTTGCTCAGGGTGCTTTTGCCGCTGCCATTGTGACCCACGATAGCCAAAAAGGAACCGTCGGGAACGACAAGGTCGATACCCTGCAATGCCGGGGCATCCTCTCCTTCATATTGGAAATGAACGTTGCGAAACTCAATCATGCCTTGCCTCCCAAAATCAATTTATTATAGCAAAGAGGTCATTTGCTGACAAGGGCAAAATACCTTTGGCACGATTGCGTATCTATGCTATACTTATAAGGGAGGTGGCCATATGCTTACGAGACTGAAACACATTCGTTCCATCGTTTCCTGCGACGAAAGGGATACCCTGTATCAGGACACGGACCTATGGATACAGGACGGCATCATTGTCGCCATCGGTCCCTATGAAGGCGTTCCTGAGGAGACATACGATTGCCGCGATATGCTCCTGTATCCCGGCTTTGTGAATACCCACCACCATCTGTATCAGTATTTTACCAGAAGCCTCGTCCAGGTGCAGGGCATGGAGCTGTTTGATTGGCTGAAAACCCTGTATGAGATTTGGAAAAATCTGAACGAGGACACGGTGTATCTATCCTCCCTGGCGGCCATGGGGGAGCTGATGCGCTATGGCTGCACCACCTGTTTTGACCATCACTATGTGTTTCCTGCCAATGGCGGCGATTTGATTGCTCGGCAGATGCAAGCCGCTGACAAGCTGGGAATTCGGTTCGTCGCCTCCCGGGGCAGCATGGACCTTTCTAAGAAGGACGGGGGATTGCCCCCGGATTCCGTGGTGCAGACCATCGATGAAATCTTGGCCGACAGTCAACGGTTGATTGAATTGTACCATCATCCCGACAATGACCATATGCACGACTTGGTCCTTGCCCCCTGTTCACCCTTTTCCGTCAGCGGCGATTTACTGAGGGAAAGCGCCAAACTGGCCCGCTGTTACGGTGTGCGGCTCCATACCCACGTGGGGGAGACTCGGGATGAGGAGGACTACACCCTGTCCCGCTTTGGCCTGCGGCCCGTGGCCTATATGGAAAGCCTGGGCTGGCTGGGAGAGGACGTTTGGTTTGCCCACGGCATACACCTGAACGATGCAGAGATACAGCGCATGGCCCAAACCCACACCGGCATCGCCCATTGTCCCAACTCCAACATGAAGCTGCACAGCGGTGTATGCCGTGTACCAGACCTGCTGAAAGCCGGCGTGCCCCTCGGCCTTGCGGTGGACGGCTCCGCCAGCAATGACGGCAGCAACATGATGGACGAAATCCGCTCCGCCTTCCTGCTCCATCGCCTCACCTGGGGAGAGAAAGCGCCCACAGGCTATCAGTTCTTGAAGCTGGCCACCGTCGGCAGCGCGCATCTGTTGGGAAGAACGGACATTGGTACCATAAAAGTGGGGAAACGGGCCGATTGCTTCCTGATTCGTGCCAATAGCCCGGATATGCTTTGTGCTCAGCTGAATCCCATGGACCTCTTTGGCAATGTGGGCTATCATCGCCCCTGCGACCTGGTGTTCATCAACGGTCGCCTTACCGTGAAGGACGGTCACCTCCTGGGCGTAGATGAACACGCTCTCTATGAAGCCGGGCGGCGGGAGATACATCGCTTGCTTATACTAATCCGCGTCTAAAACATGTGCAGTCGGCGAGCAAATTCTGCGTTGGTTCCATGAGGAGAATCGCAGATTGACTGGGGACCGTCAATCAAGATTTGACGAAGCAGAACCGGCACAGAAGGTGCCGCCCAATGT
>JAFSPW010000021.1 GCA_017451295.1 Clostridia bacterium | reverse complement strand
GGCATGAAAAGAACCTGGCAGTTCGCGAATTGACGGCTATCGCCGTCGTGAATGGCCGCCGAGGCGGCATTGCGGCCCCCTCACACGGGGGCCGTCAGAAGGCCCCCGAGGAGGAGGGCAGAAACGGCGTTCTTTGGGCCGAATTATAGTTCCCTATATGAAGGCCCAAAAACGCCGTTAATTTGCGGCATATAATCAAAAGGAAGGCCCGATCTGGAGGGCCTTCCTACCTGCAGTATATTCGCCATTGGTGGGCTTGTCGTTCTTGCCGTAGATGTTGTAGCCGAAGAGGGCGTTGAGGTTCTCGATGCTTGGGACGCTTCACGCCCCAAGCGATTAGTTGGGTTGTTAGTCGCACTAATCTTTCCAGCTTGGTTGGCTCACGGGCACATATGAGGGTATATCCACTCATAGTTTCAGGAAGTGGTATGCGACAGAGATATACAAAAACAATGGCTATGATGTGGCCTTGCTCCAACGCCTTTTACAGCATAGCTCAGCCTCCACCACCCAGCGATACATAGGCATTGAACCCCAACGCATAGAGCAAGCCATAGAGAGCCACGCAGGGCTGTATAATAAAAGCAGGGAGTTTTTGGCTCCCTGCTGGTTTTCTTACCATTGCCTATATTGATATGGAGTATCGGCAACACCATGTTCTTTCAATCGTTTTACTATTCTATCCAGTTTCGGTTTCCACAAACTCCTAAACCACTCTGCTTCACCAAACCATTTCACAAGCATTGGACTAATGGTATAATAAATGTGAATGAACGCACGACCATACCAAGTTTCAGCAAGCGTATAATCACGGAAACGGCGTAGCGTCCATACCTGGGGGCAGTCGTAGGAGCCGTAGATAGAAGTTGCTATATAACATCCGATGCTTTTATAAGAACTTAGGCAATCATATTGTGAAGAATGAGCTTTTTTCCAATCCTCAGGGGCGATTATACTTGCAACTGACTTCGGAAAAACAAGCAAAGGACAACTTGGATTTCCTTCAATGACTACCTTTTCTAGTGAAGAACATCCAGCAAAAGCGTTTTCCCCAATGGAAGTAACGCCCTTAGGTATAATGATCTCTTTTAATCTTGAACAGCCCTTAAAAGCCGAACAATCAATTGAAGTAACATTCTTCGAAATACTTATATCAGTTAATCCAGAGCAATTCTCAAACGCACCATTAGAAATAGAAGTAACATTATCGGAAAGGACTAAGTTTGTCAATCCAGAACAGTCTTTAAAAGCCCAAGGACCTATAGAGACAACGCTGTTAGGAATAATAATATTTGTTAACCCAGAACAGCCCTGAAAAGTCGAACTGCAAATAGAGGTGACGCTGTCAGGAATGACTATGCTTGTCAATCCAGAACAGCCCTGAAAAATCGAATTCTCGAGCGAGGCAACGCCATTCGAAATAATCAGGTCAGTTAATCTACGGCAATTCTCGAAAGCTCCAAACGAAATCTCAGTAACGCTATCAGGAATGACTAGGCTTAATAATCCTGAACAATTAGCAAAAGCTTGGTGTTGAATCGAAGTCACACTCTTCGGTATAACTAAGTCCGTTAATCCAGTGCAATTCATGAAAGACCTAAAACCAATTGTAGTAACGCCATCAGGGATGACTATGCTTTTTAGCCCACGACAATCCTTAAAAGCTTCCCCTCCAATCGTAGTAACACTATTGGGAATAATTACATCGACGGAAGCTCCATTATACTTTTCTAAGGTGCCTGCACGAATAACAAAATCCGCTGAATTTCCGCCAAATACGTTGACGACATTTGCATTGATGTTGTTGGTTACATTGAAATTGTTTATGGCTTTTTCAACGATGTAAGGCGAACCACAATAAGGACAAATGGCAGCATCTTTGACACTGTCAACTTCAAGGTTAGCTCCACAATTGGTGCATTTTGCAGAAACAAGTGGCATAATGTCCTCCAAACCATCCAATACTCTACAATGCTGCATCCATAAAACACAGCATATCTCAGTTATCTAAACCAGATATGCATAAATAATATAGTTAAGCTTCTTTATGCAACTCTTCCTCTAGTTTGTTGAAATCGATATTGTACCGTTTTTCCAATTCCTCTAATAAGTGTTTTATGCCAAGGCCAACAAACAAATGGTTTGAGCCAAACTTATATTTCATTGTGTCGATTGAATCAGCTTCAATCTCTGGAAAACGTTCTGCAATATTACCCCATGTCTTGGTCAACTTTTCATCGTTCTTTTTCGCTCGAATGAAGACTGGGTATCGATATTCGCATCCCTCATCACCCGTCCACCCGTCATAAGAATTAGGATTATAACATTCTCGCCCAATACAATACTCTAATTCGCAAATAAGTTTAGCCATTGCATTATCCAACTTCATAGATCTTTTCCTCCTTGATAATATAGCTGTGTCTATGGGGCTTTACTGTTTTATCTTCTGCAAACAACATGTAAGCTAAGGATATAACACGCATTCAAACCATTTGGTTTTCGTGTTCTATTTGTGTAGCGTAGTTATCATACCATACCCCCATCCCTGTTTTCAATATACCACAGTCTTTTTCTTCATCTTCTAGACCTTTTATGATACAATGCCCATATCAGTCAGGAGGTGCCGACGATGGATAAGCTGACGATGGAGGATATCGGCTATTTCCTCTATATGCAGGAGATGGAGCAAAAGCAGCAGGAGGAGCAGGCCCAGGCGCTGCAAACCTTAGCGCAGCAGGTGGTCCAAACACAGGACGCCGAAGCGGGCGATTGAACCCCACCGAACAACAAAAAGGACGCGAGGCCTGTGATCGCCTTGCGTCTTTTGCTTACCTTATAAATTGGGCCAAGTATCGCCCTGTTCGCCTCTTTTGTCAGAGAATTTCAGGCCCAATAAACTCTGAAAGTTAGTAGGCTTATGCGAAAAAGTTAGTTGGTCTAAAACGCCATTTTCAGTGATACTTTCAAGTATTAGTTGCCTTGCCCCTTCCCAAAAACCCAGACTTTATCCCGCCTTTTTCCCCTGCTCCTCCATCAAGAGCTTGTCCGCCACCAGGGCGATGAATTCAACTTTAGTTGCCGCAAATGATCTGCCCCTCACACGGGGGCCGAAGGCCGTTGGGGTGGAGGGCAGAAGCCGTTCTGGCGGGTCGAGCTATAGTTACCTATGCGAAGACCCAGCCAGGGCGGCTAATTTGAGGCATATAATAAGAAGAAAAGGCTCGAGCCTTTTCTTCCTATGTTTAATGTTCAACTTTAGTTGCCTCAAATGGTCTGGCCCCACCTACGACGGCCGTTCTTAGAAGATAGGGACCACAGCACCCTGATAGGTGTCGTTGATGAAGGTGCGGATTTCTTCGCTGGTCAGGGCCTTGACAAGGGCCTGAACGTTGGCATCGTTTTCGTTGCCTTCCTTCACGCACAGCACGTTCGCATAGGTCTGGGCGCCGGTGCCGGAGGCATCCTCAATGGCCAGGGCATCGGTGCCGGCGTTGAGACCGGCCTGGATGGCATAGTTGCCGTTGATAACACCCAAGTCCAAATCCGCCAGAGCCTTGGCAATCTGGGCGGCTTCCATCTCGATAATCTCCACATTCTTGGGGTTCTCGGCGATGTCCAGAATGGTGGCGTTGGAGGAGGCATCGATGCCCTCCTTCAGGGTGATGACACCCTCCTGCTGCAGCAGCAGCAGCGCCCGGGTCTCGTTGCTGCCGTCATTGGGCACGCCGATCTTGGTGCCGTCGGCGATGTCGCTGAGGCTGCTCACCTTGCCGGCATAGATGCCGAAGGGCTCGTAGTGGATGGCACCAACGGACACGATGTGGGTGCCGTTCTCGGCGTTAAAGGTGTTCAGGTACGGGGTGTGCTGGAAATAGTTGGCATCCAGGCTCCCATCCTCCACGGCGGTGTTGGGCTGGACATAGTCGTTATACTCGATGACTTCCAGGGTGATGCCGTCCTTCTCGAGAATCTTGGCAGCCTCCCGCAGAATCTCGGCATGGGGGGTGACGCTGGCGCCCACCTTGATGGACTTGGTTTCCTCGGTCTTCTTGGTGCAGCCGACGATGCTGACAATCAGCAGCAGGGACAGGGCGATGGCAATAATCTTTTTCATGTTGGTTTCTCCTTTTTTATTTTGCTTTTTTAGTCTCGTTCTCTTATCCTACGATCCAGCCGCTGGGCAATGCGCGTGCCCACCTCCTGGAACACCTGTACAATCAGGACCAGCAGCACCACCATGACCAGCATCACGTTGCTGTTGCTCCGATAGTAACCATAGTTGATGGCGATGGCCCCGAGGCCCCCGCCGCCCACGATACCCGCCATGGCGGAGTACCCTAAGATGGTGGTGACGGCGATGGCCGCCCCCACGATAAGGGAGGGCTTGGCCTCCGGCAGAATCACCTTCACTAAAATTTCCCAGGGGGAAGCCCCCATGGCCTGCGCCGCCTCGATGACCCCCTGGTTCACCTCCCGGGCGGAAGACTCCACCATCCGGGCGATGAACGGCGCCGCCGCAATGAACAGGGGCACCAAAGTCGCCTTGGAGCCGATGGTGGTGCCCATGATGGCCCGGGTCACCGGCATGACCCACACCAAAAGAATGATGAAGGGCACGGACCTGAGCAGGTTGATGACGATGCCCAGCACCCGGTTGAAGACGGGCATGGGCTTGAGCCCCTTCGGGTCCGTCAGCACCAGCAGGAGCCCCAGCGGCAAGCCCAAAGCATAGGCCACGATGGTGGAGCCCAGGGTCATATAGAGGGTCTCCCAAAATCCCTTCACGATGAGGGAAAGCATTTCGGTCAACTGCATCAGATCACCTCCTCAAAGGAAACGCCGCTCTCGGTCAGATACCGGCCCATCTCCGTCACCGCCAGCTCGTTTTCCGGCAGCTGTAAAATCATCTGCCCATAGATGCGGCCGTTCAAAGCCCGGGTATCCGCAAAGACGATGTTCACCGGCGCCCCGGTCCGAAGGACCATCTCCGCCACCAGGGGCTGCTCCGTCTTTTCGCTGCCGTCGAAGGTGAGCCGCCAGAACCGGCCCGCCCCGAAGCTCTCCCGGCTGGGCGCCTGGCTGCCGGGGACGATGAGCTGCCGTGCCGCCAGGCTCTTGGGCTGGCGGAAGATTTCCTCCACGGTGCCGAGCTCCTCAATCTTGTTGTCCGCCAGAATGGCCACCCGGTTGCACACCGCCTCCACCACCTTCATCTCGTGGGTGATGATGACCACGGTCACGTTCAGCTCCCGGTTCAGCTCCTTCAGCAGGTCCAAAATGGAAAGGGTGGTGGTGGGGTCAAGCGCCGAGGTCGCCTCGTCGCACAGCAGCACCTTGGGGTCCGTGGCAAGGGCCCGGGCGATGGCCACCCGCTGCATCTGCCCGCCGGAGAGCTGGGCAGGATACGCATCCTTCTTGCTTTCAAGACCCACCCGCTCAAGGAGCTTTTGGGCCTTGACCCTCGCCTCCTTGCGGCCGACACCGCACAGCTCCAGCGGGAAGCACACGTTATCGAGCACGCTTCGCTGCATGAGCAGGTTGAACCCCTGGAAAATCATGCCGATACTGCGCCGCTGCTCCCTTAGCTCCTTCTGGGAAAGAGCCGTCAGCTCCTGCCCGTTGACGATGACCTTGCCGGCGGTGGGCTTTTCGAGCAGGTTGATGCACCGGACCAGGGTGCTTTTGCCTGCGCCGCTAAGGCCGATGACACCGAAGATTTCCCCCTCGTAGATGGTTAAATCCACATCCTTCAGGGCCGTCACCGCCCCGGCGCCCGTGCCAAACGTTTTGGTTATGCCCTGCAATTCAATAATGGGCGTGGCCATACTCTCTTCCTTCCTTCCAAACAAAATGCCCCCGACAAACGTCAGGGGCGAATATATCGCGGTACCACCTTGATTTTGCGCCTGCCTCGCGGCAGAACGCCTTATGAAGAGCCATCACTCTTCCGCGCAATCACGGGCGCACCCGTTGCAGACTACCTTTCGCCTGCACGGCTCCGGAACCATGTTCATCCGCCGCTTCGCACCCCGCTTCCACCTGCCGGGGCTCTCTTGGCCGTTGCCAACGGACTACTCTTTCCTTCATTGCCTTTGCTATGAAACTTTATGCAGTTTACCCTATTTTCTTTCCTTTGTCAAGCAAAAATATACGATTATTTTTTAGTATTTCTCCCTCAGCTCCCTTCGCCCCTTTCATGCACAAAACCTTAGCTTTTATTTTCCTTTGCTCTATGATATACTAAAGAAAAAAGCGGAGGGAAGCCTATGCCAGTATTAAGCTCCTTTTATGGCATTATCGTTCGGATGTATAAAGAAGTGGGTACCCGCCACAACATGCCCCACATCCATGCGGAATACTCGGGGGAAGAAGTGGTGGTAGGTTTGGACGGCACCGTTCTGGAGGGAAAGATTCCGTCATCCCGGATGAAACTGCTGGATGCCTGGATTGAGATTCACCGAGAAGATTTGGAAGCCAACTGGAAGCTCCTTTCCAACGGAGAACAGTTCTTCCGCATTGACCCCTTGCGATAAAGGAGGGAAGCCTATGCTGCAGCCCAGATTGACCAGCGTGGAGCCGATAGACCCCATGCTGCTTCGACTGGTGTACGAAACGGGCGAAACCAGACTGTTTGACGTGGCGCCCTATGCTCAGGGTCCCTGGTATGGGGCTTTGCGGGACAGGGCATATTTCCGTTCGGTCCGGTTGCTTCCCGGAGGTGTCGGCATCGAATGGGCCCAGGGGCAGGACATCGCCCCCCACGAATTGTATGAATTGAGCGTTGTCTGTCAGTAGATTTTGTTCCATGGCCACAAAGCGAAAAAATGATTGGATACTGGTGCTCGTTTTCCTGGGGCTGGGGCTATGCGCGCTGCTGCTTGTCCGGGGGCTGCAACAGCCCGGGGCCTGGGCGGTGGTGCTGCAGGGGGGAGAAGAGACAGGCCGCTACCCCTTACACCGGGATGCCGCCATATCCATCGAGGGACCAGAGGGGTATAACCTGCTGGTCATCGAGGGAGGCGCTGCCTATATATCGGAGGCGGACTGCCCGAATGGGCTTTGCATGAAGGCCGGGAAGATTTCTCAGGGGGGGCAAAGCCTTATCTGCCTGCCCCACGGTTTGACGGTGCGTATCGAAGGGCCGGGATTGGACGGTGTCAGCGGATGAAGACCCGAGATGTGACCTTTCTGGGGCTGTGCGTGGCCCTGGCCCTTATCCTTTCCTATGTGGAAAGCCTGCTGCCCCCTCTTGTACCTGTGCCGGGGGTGAAGGCGGGCCTTGCCAATGTGGTGATTCTCTATGTGCTCTGCCGCCGGGGCTGGAAGGCCGCCGGGGCTGTGAGCCTCGTCCGGCTGCTCCTTAGCGCCGCCCTGTTCACGGGCTTTGGGCCCTTCTTCTACAGCCTAACCGGGGCAGCGGTGAGCCTTATCGGTTCCGCTTTGCTGCAAAAAACAGGGCGCTTCTCCCCGGTGGGGGTCAGCGTCCTGGGTGGGGTACTGCACAATCTGGGCCAGGTGGCCCTGGCCGCCCTGGTGTTAGAGAGCGGCTATGTGCTCTATTATCTGCCGGTGCTGGTGCTCTCCGGCACCCTTGCCGGGGTGCTGGTCGGTCTTTTGACCGGGTGGGTCCTTAGGCTTACACCGCCTGCCGGGCGACATCTGCCGGGTGGTAGGTAGACACCATATCCATGAGCCGGCTGCGAATATCCGCCTCGTTATCGTAGGCGGCATCCATGAGCGCCTGCAGCTGGACGATGAACTTATCATAGTCAAAGGCCACCGGGCGGCCGATATGAATGAGCTGGTTGTCCGTCTTCTGCAGCCCCTCCTCCGCCATGAGCTTCTCCTCATAGAGCTTCTCTCCGGGGCGAAGACCCGTATACACAATCTCGATATCCTCCCCGGGCACAAAGCCGGCCTGACGAATCAGGTTCCGGGCCAGGGTGTCTATCTTCACGGGCTGGCCCATGTCCAGCACGAAGATTTCGCCGCCGTTAGCAAAGGTGCCCGCCAGCATCACCAGGCTCACCGCCTCGGGGATGGTCATAAAGTAGCGGATGATGTTGGGATCCGTCACGGTGACGGGGCCCCCGGCGGCAATCTGCTTTTTGAACAGCGGAATCACGGAGCCGTTGCTCCCCAGGACGTTTCCGAAGCGGACGGCCACAAACTCGGTTTTGACGTCGGCAAACACGCTGCCCGTGCCATCCTTGTCCGCTGACTCGAAGCCCGCATGGGTGAAGATTTGGGGGAGCCGGTCCGCCTGGCCCGCCTTAATCTTGGCATCGAAGCATTGGATAATCATCTCGCACAGGCGCTTGCTGGCGCCCATGACATTGGTGGGGTTCACGGCCTTGTCCGTGGAGATGAGCACGAACCGCTCGCAGCCGTGTACCATGGCGGCATAGGCGGTCTTATAGGTGCCCAGCACGTTGTTCTTCACCGCCTCGCAGGGGCTGTCCTCCATCAGGGGCACATGCTTGTGGGCGGCGGCGTGGTACACCACCTGGGGACGGTACACATCAAAAACTTCATAGATGCGGCGGCTGTCCCGAACGGAGCCGATGAGCACCCTCAGGTTCATCTCCGGATACTCCTTTTTCAGCTCCTGCTGAATGTCGTAGGCATTGTTTTCATAGACATCGAAGATAATCAGCTGCTCCGGGTCGTGGGCCGCAATCTGCCGGCACAGCTCGCTGCCGATGGAGCCGCCGCCGCCGGTGACCAGCACCCGCTTGCCGTGGATGAAGGCGAACACATCCTGCATATCCGGCCGGATGGGGTCCCGGCCGAGCAGATCCTCCAGGGCCACATCCTTCATGGCGCTGATGCTGACCTGACCGCTCATAAGCTGGTACATGCCGGGCAGCTGCTTTAGCTCGCAGGGGGTTTGGCTGCAGATGTCCAAAATGGCCCGCTTATTCTCCCCGGAGGCGCTGGGAATGGCCAGATAGATGGTGTCCGCCTGGTATTGTTTCACGGCGTCGGGAATCTCGTTCCGGCCGCCTACCACGGGCACGCCCCCAAAGAGCCGGCCCCACTTGCCCGAATCGTCGTCGATGATGGCCACCACCCGGCTGCCCATGTCCGGGTTCTTGTCCAGGTCCTTGAGAATCATCTGCCCCGCTTCCCCGGCGCCGATGAGCAGGATGCGGTGCCGCTCGTGGCCCTTTTGGGGATGCTTTTGCCTAAGATAGCGCACAAAGCGATAGAAGAACCGGCTCGCGACAATGGCCACGGTGAAGAACACCGTCCCCGCCAGATAGTAGGACACGGGCATACGGCCAAAGAGCAGGGTAATCACCAGAATGTGGAGCAGGGAGGCCGCGGCGCTGCCCTCCAGGCAGCGGACCAATTCCTCTAAACTTACATACTGCCACAGGCTCCGATAGAGCTGGAACACCACAAAGACCACCACCGTCACGACGGCCGAGGGCACAATGGCGACCCGGTAGGCCCGCAGATATTCCGGTGGAATCTGGGAATAGAGAAAATCGAAACGAATCAGCAGCGCCAGCAGCCAGCAGACGACCATGGCCAGAAAGTCATAGACCATCATCAGCCCCGCCCGCAGCTTCCAACTGCTCAGCCACGGGAACAGCCGCCCTCCGTGGGGGTCCAAATTCCGTTCTTTCATATATAAAAAGCCTCCGGCAAAAGCGAAAAAATACTGCACCGCCGTGCTGTATGCACCATACAACACGACACATGCAGTATACTGTCTTTTTACAAAAAAGTCAACGAAGTGGACAGAATTCCCATTCCGTCATCGGCCAGAATTCCCATTCCGTCAATCAGGCATCATACCCCCGGGGGTTTTGCTGCTGCCAGTGCCAGGCATCGGCGCACATATCCTTCAGGGTCCGCTTGGCGGTCCAATGGAGCAGCTCCCGGCTCTTGCTGGGGTTGGCGTAGCATTGGGCGATGTCTCCGGCCCGGCGGGGACCGATGCGATGGGGCAAGCTGAGGTGGTTCACCTCTTCAAAGGCCTTCACCATGTCCAGCACGGAATAGCCCGTGCCCGTGCCCAGGTTGAAGACCTCCGTGCCCTTGTGTTTAGCGGCGTACTCGATGGCGGCCACATGGCCCTCCGCGAGGTCCATCACATGGATATAGTCCCGGACACAGGTGCCGTCGGGGGTGGGGTAGTCGTCGCCGAAGATGACCAGCTCCTTGCGTACGCCGCAGGCGGTCTGGGTGATAAAGGGCATCAGGTTGTTGGGGATGCCGTTGGGGGCTTCCCCCATGCGGCCGGAGGGGTGGGCACCCACGGGGTTGAAGTACCGCAGCAGGACGGCGGACCAGTCCGCCTTGGCCTTCACCCAGTCGGTGATGATTTCCTCGCACATGAACTTGGTCCAGCCATATGGGTTGGAGCAGCCCAGGCGGCCGGTCTCCGTGAGGGGCATGGTGTTCTCGGTGCTATAGACCGTGGCGGAGGAGGAGAAGATGATGTTCTTCACCCCGGCCCCGTCCATCACCCGCAGCAGGGTCATGGTGGACAGCAGATTGTTTTCATAATAGTTCAGCGGCAGCTGCACGCTCTCCCCGACCGCCTTGAGCCCGGCAAAGTGGATGACGCACGAGATGTCGTGCCGGGCAAAGACCGCCTTTAGGGCCGCTTCGTCCCGCACATCGAGCTCATAGAGGGGGACCTTCTTCCCGGTCAGCTCCTCCACCCGGCGCAAGGACTCCGGGGAGCTGTTGCAGAAGTTGTCCACCGCCACCACGTCATAGCCCTGTTCCAGCAGGGCCAGGCAGGTATGGGAGCCGATGTACCCGGCCCCGCCAGTCACCAGAATGGTCATACGATAATCCTCCTGTATGTTTTTGCGTTGGTAAGTTTTTAGCCCCTTGTGTCACGGGGCCTTGCCCCGTGCCACCTCCCATGCTTCGGGGTGGGGAATGCTACAGACCCCTTCCGTCACGGGGCCTTGCCCCGTGCCACCTCCCCCATTGCTCCGCAACGGTGGAGGCAAGAATCCGTTCCTTCGCCGTCTTCGTTTGGCAACGGTGGAGGCAAGGGTTTTCCCTGTCATTTCGACCGAGGAAGCGAAGCGACCGAGTGGAGAAATCTCTTGTATATGCAAGTTGGTTCCCAGATCCCTCCGCTCGCTTCGCTCGGTCGATTGACAAGAGGGGGCAACGGTGGAGGCAAGAACGTACCAAAAGTCCTTCCCCCAGCGGGGGAAGGTGGCACGCAGCGGCAGGGCCGCAAGTGTCGGTTGAGGGAGAAAACTGCATTCTCCCTCACCTGTCAGCTATCGCTGACATCCTCCCCCG
>JAFSPW010000020.1 GCA_017451295.1 Clostridia bacterium | reverse complement strand
CCTCACGGTGCATGAATTGCCCTGCGGGCATGATTTGAACCTGACGGTTCATGAATTGACGGCAAGCCGTCGTGATTTGCCGCCGAGGCGGCATTGTGCCCCCTCACACGGGGGCCGTAGGCCGTTGGGGTGGAGGGCAGAAGCCGTTCTGGCGGGTCGAGCTATAGTTACCTATGCGAAGACCCAGCCAGGGCGGCTAATTTGAGGCATATAGTCAAAAGGAAGGGCATCGATGCCCTTCCTTCCGCTGTTTAATATGCAATTTCCAATTGCCTCAAATGGTCTGGCCCCACCTACGACGGCCGCCTTTACTCAATGATGATGACCCGCTCGGTGCCGGTGAAGGCGGAGGGAAGGTCGGCGTTCAGTTCCCGCAGGCGGCTTTGGGGCACGCCGAAGCGCTTGCCCAGGTCAAAGAGGGTTTGGCCCTTGTCCGGGGCATAGAGGAGTATCCCGGGGCTGTGGGGCACGGGGGTACCGGGGAGCAGGTCATCGGTGAAGGTGAGGGAAAGATGCTCATAGGCCTCGGCCTGAAGGGTCACGGTGACCCGGCCCATGAGGGTCCGGCCCCGGCCCGTGACGGTGCTTTGCCCTAAGCACAGGCCGGGCAGCAGCAAATCCCCCTCCCCGGGCAGGGTGAAGGCCAGGGGCACCTCCCCGGTGAAGCTGTGCAGGAGGCCGCTTTCGCAGCGATACACCGTGGTCACAAAGGCCACCCCCTCCACCTCAAAGCCGCCGGGGCCCTTCTGCCAGGTGAGCAGGGCCGGCAGGGCCAGGCTGTAGAGGACCTGCTCCGCCTCGGGCAGGTGATTGGGCACGGACAAGGTCCCCTCCCCCGTCCGCTCGCCGCTGACATTCCCGGCGAACAGCAGCCCCTCCCCCTGGCATCGGCGGCAGCTAAAGCTCCCCTCCCGGTCGTAGGCATCCAGCAGCAGGTTCAGACTTCCGGTGTTGACCCCATAGACGGACAGGGACACATCCCCCCGCAGGAGCAGGGCCTCCCCGTCCACCCGGGCGGTGTACCCCGTCAGCTCCCCGGTTACATACAGTCCCTCGCCTTTGACCCCCTCCAGCTTCACGGCCTGGGTGAAGGGGGTAGTCAGCTGCTGCTGCTCCAGTTGCCCCTGGGGGGTCAGGAGCAGGAGCGTAGAGAGGAGGGTGCCGTTTACCGTGACCCCTTCCGGCGCCTGGGACCAGCTGTCCACCCGCACCGTGCCCCGGCTCTCTAAAATCTGGGTCCCCTGGGGGACCCCGGTCTCCTCCTGAATCTGCACCGCCCGAGCCCCCAGCAGCGACCGGCGACGGGTGGGCATGGTCCCCTGCAGGCTTTCCAGTCCCACGGCGCCGCGGATGGCGGACACCGCCTCCCACTCCTGCTGGCACAGGAGCCACAGGTGCAAATCCACCAGGGCGGAGAGCCGCAAGCCGTCCTCCTCCCGGTGGCAGACGCACTTAAGGAGCTGGGCAAAGACCCGGGGCTCCATGCTCTCCCTGGCCCCGGTCACCTCCATGCTGTGGCTGAACTCCGCCGCCGCATCGAAGGCATAGAGCACCCGTTCCCCGGTCTCCAACACCAGATGCACCGCCAGCCGCCCGGTCAGAGTCACCGCCCCTTCCTTCACCCGAGCTTCCCGAATCTCCAGCACCGGGGCGCAGGAGAGCACATTCCCCACGGTCCGCCCCGGAGGCAGAGGGATGGCGCTCTCCACCGGCACCTGCTGCTCCTCGTGGGCAAAGAGCGTGTCGAGACTGAACCTGATTTTTTCCGCTTCCATGTATGCAAAACACCTCCCGCATGTATCTGACTGCCATAGCCTATGCGGGGGGCGGCGGGAGTATGACGGGGAGGGAATGAAAGATAAACGCCCGAGACCGTAAGGTACCGGGCAGTCCTTCATGGAGCGAAGCGACCTCTCTCCCCTTTGTCATTTCGACCGAGGGAGCAAAGCGACCGAGCGGAGAAATCTCTTGAGCATGGGGGTCCGTTCCCAGATCCCTCCGCTCGCTTCGCTCGGTCGGGATGACAAGAGGGGCGGCAGCCCAATTCATGGCGTTAGCCAATTCATTCAATGATTTGCACCTGCGGTGCATGAATTGAACCTAACGGTTCATGAATTGCCCTGCGGGCATGAATTGAACCTTCGGTTCATGAATTGACGGCTATCGCCGTCATGATTTGCCGCCTGCAGCGGCATTCTAACAAAACGCATGGTAAATGGCACGGATAGCGTTCTCAAAATCGCGCTGATCGACCCCCACGATGAGGTTCATCTCCTTGGGGCTCTGGTCGATAATCCGGGCGCTGATGCCCGCCTGCTGCAGGGCGGTAAAGAGCCTGGCCGCCACCCCGGCGCTGCGGGCCATGCCCCGGCCCACCGTGGCGATGAGGGCGATGGAGCTGGCAATCTCCACCGTGTCGGGGGCAAGCTCCGTGCGGATGTCGTGGTACAGGGCGTCCATCTTCCCCCGAATGTCCCTGTCGTTGAGAACCACGGTCAGATTGTCGATGCCTGAGGGCATGCTCTCCGGCCCGATGCCGTGCCTGTCCAGAATCTGCAGGAGCCGCAGGGCGAACCCCTTTTGCTTGTGCAGGTTGTCCTTTGTGAGGGTGATCATGGTGAACCCTCGCCGCCCGGCAATCCCCGCCGCGAGGCCCTGGCGATGCTCGTGGAGCAAGGCGCCCTCGTTCACAATCCAGGTGCCTGCCCCCTCGGGACGGTTGGTGTTGCACACATGGATGGGGATGCGCCCCTCCTTCACGGGGAAGATGGATTCCTCATGGAGCACCGATGCCCCCATGTAGCTTAGCTCCCTAAGCTCCCCATAGGAAACGGCGTGCATGATTCTCGCCTCCGGCACAATGCGGGGGTCCGCCATCATAAACCCGTCCACATCCGTCCAGTTCTCGTACACCTCCGCCCCGGTTACCCGGGCCAAAATGGCGCCGGTGATGTCGCTGCCGCCTCTGGAGAAGGTGCGAATCTGCCCGTCGGGCAGGGCGCCGTAGAACCCGGGCACCACCACCCGGGACATATCCTTCAAAAACCGGCCCTTCTGCTCTGTGGCAGTCAGGTCCAAAGCCCCCTTCTCGTCAAAGGCGATCACCTCTGCCGCATCCACCATGGGCACGTTCAGATAGGCGGACAGGAGCCGGGCGGACAGATACTCCCCGCGACTGGCCACAAAGTCCGCCGAGGCGCCCGCTGCAATCCGCTGCCGAATGTCGTTGAGGGCTTCCTCCATATGGGCAAAAACCCCCAGCTCCCGCTCGATGCCCAAAAAGCGGTCCCAAATCTTTTCAAACGGCCCGGAGAAGTCCCCGCCCTCCTGAGCCAGGGCCGCACAGCGATAGAGCAGGTCCGTAATCTTCTCGTCCGAAGCAAACCGCTTCCCCGGGGCGCTGACCACCACGAACCGGCGCGCCTCGTCCGCCGCCAATATGGCGGCCACCTTTTTAAACTGCCCCCCGTCGCTCAATGAGGAGCCGCCGAACTTTGCCGCCTTCGCCATGGTCACTTTTCCTTTCCGGGTTTTCCAGTGGCCAGCTCCAAAAAGGCGGGGCGATACTCCTGCAGCAGCCGCCGGGCCACGATGTCGATGCGCTCATCGTCGGTCAGCTCCAAATCCGGCGCCTGCTCCAAATCCACCAGCCGATACTTGGGCCGATTGTTTTTAAAGATGACCGCCTCGCCGTACCGATCGGCAATGCGAGCCACCCGGGAAAAGTTCTGGTTGGCTTCCGTCATGGAAGTGATGGTGTGGGTATCAATGGTCATAAGCCACCTCCTATCCATAGTATACCCTATGAATAGGATGGATTCAACCTATTTTATACTAATCCGCCCAATGTGCATGGGTTAGGCGTGGATTAGTATTAGGCACAAACCCAACTGTAAACAAACTGTGGCGGCGGTTCCCAAGGGGGGGAAGCTGTGGTATACTGATTCCATGGAAAATAGGGATTTTATGGACAATCAGCCGGAGCTGACGGGAGACCTGCTGTCAGAGGAGGCGCCGGAGGCTGTGGAGGCCCCGGACATATCGGAGGATCTGGAGCCCCGCAAAAAGGGCGGGAGCAAGCTCGGCGTGCCCCTGGTGGTGCTCTTTGGCGTGCTGCTTTTGGTGGCTCTCTGGTGGGGGAGCCGCACCCTCGGCCAGGGGAGCGGGGCGGGGACCCTTCGCATCAACGAGGTATGCACCGCCAACCACCAATGCCTTATGGCGGGGGAGCTCGGCACGCCGGATTGGGTGGAGCTGTATAACGGTTCCAACACGGCCGTGAACCTTTCCGGCTACGGCATCACGGACAACGTGAAGCAGAGCTATAAGTTCACCCTGCCGGAGGTGACGATAGAGCCCGGCGAATACCTGCTCCTCTATTTCGTGGGGGGCAGCGAAGCCGCGGACAACGAGCCGCTTGCCACGGGCTTTGGCCTCAGCCGCTATGGGGAGACCCTGCTGCTGGTGGACAGCAACTACACCCTGATAGACAGCGTGGAGGTCCCTGCCCTGGAGTCGGATGTAAGCTTTGCCCGAAGCGCAGACGGCACCTGGGGCTATTGCGTGCTGCCCACGCCGGGGGAAGAGAACGGAGAGGACTTGGTGAGAGAATGGAACTAAGCACCGTGGGCCGCATGGCGGCGGCTTTGGGGTATGAAACGGCGGACCCCCGGCAGCTGGGCGCCTTGAACCTGGCGTATCTCGGGGACACGGTCTATGATCTATACATCCGCTCCTATCTCGTGAACACCCACCAGATCAGCGTCAACAGCCTCCACCGCCTGTCCGCCCGGATGGTGTGCGCCCAGGGCCAGACCCAGGCCTTTTATGCCCTGGAGCCGCTGCTCACACAGGAGGAGCTGGCGGTGTATCGCCGGGGCCGGAACGCCCACAGCGGCACCGTGCCCAAGAACGCCAGCGTGGGGGACTACCGGGTGGCCACGGGGCTGGAAACCCTGTTAGGGCATCTGTGGTGCCTCGGGCAGGAGGAACGGATAGACGAGCTGATGGGCAGGGCCCTAAAAGCAAACCTGGAGATTTGGGAAGGAGAAGAGATCTATGGCCTATAAAAAGATGAACGATACCACCCTCAGCCGCCGGGATAGATACGCCGACGGCCCCCGGGGCTATGACAAAACCGCCCGGCAGGGCACCGGCTTTAACGGCCGCCGGGAGGACAAGCCCGCCTATGGGAAGGACAAGCCCGCCTATGGGAAGGACAAGCCCGCCTATAGGGACAAGCCCGCCCCCCGCAAGGAGAAGCCCGCCACGGAGCCGGAGCAGGAGAAGGCCCCGGACGAGCTGCCCTTCCTGGTCTTTGGGCGCAATGCGGTGAAGGAGGCCATCAAGGCCGGCCGCAGCATCGACAAGATCTTGGTGCAGACCGAGCCGGACGGCTCCCTGCGGGAGATTCTCGCCCTTGCTCGGGAGGCCCGCATCATCGTCCACGAGGTGAACCGCAAGAAGCTGGACGAAATCTGCCTGCCCTTTGGGCACGGCGGCAAGACCGCCAACCATCAGGGCATCGCGGCCTATACCGCCGGGGTGGAATACTGCGAGGTCAGCGACATTCTGGCCCTCGCCAAGGAAAGGAACGAAGCCCCCTTCGTGGTGGTGCTGGACGGGGTGGAGGACCCGCACAACCTGGGGGCCATCATCCGCAGTGCGGACTGCGCCGGAGCCCACGGGGTCATCTTGGGCAAGCACCGCAGTGCGCCCGTCACCGCCGCCGCCGTGAAGGCCAGCGCCGGGGCGGCGGAGTATGTGCCCATCGCCCGGGTCACGAACATAACAGCCGCCCTGGAGGAGCTCAAGCAGGCGGGGCTGTGGGTAGCCGGTGCGGACATGGCCGGGGAGAGCGCCTATAAGAAGGACTTGACCGGCGCCTTTGCTTTGGTCATCGGCAACGAGGGGGAGGGCCTCTCCCGGCTCGTGAAACAAAAGTGCGATTTTCTGGTGTCCATCCCCATGGGCGGCCATGTGGACTCCCTGAACGCCGGGGTGGCCGCCGGCATCCTGCTGTTTGAAAAGCGGCGGCAGGAGGGGAAAGGGGACTAAGCATGGAGAAGCCCCGCCGCAGCGATGAAGAATTGTTGACCCTCCTTCGGGGAGGGGACCAGGAGGCGGAGTGGGAGCTGTACGATAGATACAAGCTCCTCGTCCGTGCCCGTGCCCGCACCTTCTTTTTAGTGGGGGCGGACCACGAGGACCTGGTGCAGGAGGGGATGCTGGGGCTCTATAAGGCGGTGTGCGAGTTCGACAGCAGCAAAAACGCCTCCTTCCGCAGCTTTGCGGAGCTGTGCATCACCCGGCAGATACTCACCGCCATCAAGACCGCCACCCGCAAAAAGCACCAGCCGCTGAACACCTATGTGTCCTTGAACCAGCCGGTGTTCGAGCCCGGCTCCACGGACAGGACCCTGTTGGACATCCTTTCCGGCATGGGGGTCAGCGACCCGGAGGAGATGCTCATCGGCCGGGAGAACATGGAGGCCGTGGCCAGGGACATCCAAAAGAAACTGTCCCCCTTGGAAAAGCAGGTGCTGGGGCTGTACATCGAGGGGCTGTCCTATCAGCAGATTGGGCAGCTGCTCCATAAGCCCCCCAAGTCCATCGACAACGCCATCCAGCGGGTCAAGAAAAAGCTCGAGGAGCACCTGAAGCACAGCTAAGCCTACTGCAGCCCATAGCCCTGCTGCAGCAGGGGCTGGCAGAAGGCAAACAGCTCGTTGTAATCCGAAAAGACCTGCGCCTGGCCCTGCGCCAAGGGGGTGCAGGAGATGAGCCGCTGCTGGTGGCTGATGTAGATACAAATTTTGTCCATAGCGTCCTCCCATATACATATATAAGACGCCGAAAAGCGGGAAAAAGTTGCATTTAGTATTGAAAAACAAACAAAGACGAGCCCGTGTGCTGCGCTGGAGCCTGGTGCTGCTGTGGCTCATGGTCATCTTCGCCTTCTCTGCCCAGACGGCGGACCAGTCCAGCACCACCTCCGGGAGCACCATTCGCTTCCTTCTGAACCTGTTCTATCCCCCCTATGGGGACTTGACGGCCCCTGCCCAGGCCGCCCTGGTGGCAGCCCTTAGCCATCTCGTGCGGAAGCTTGCCCACGGCCTGGTGTTTAGCCTTCTGGGGCTGCTGCTCATGGGGGCGGCCCTTACGGACTTTCCCCCCAGGAAGGCCCTGCTGCTTTCGCTGCTGCTTGGCTATGTGGCGGCGGGCTTAGATGAGATGCACCAAATCCTGGTCCCCGGCCGGTCCGGGGAGCTGCTGGATATGCTCATCGACTTTGGCGGCGTCTGCTTCGGCACCGGAATACGGCTGCTGCTTCACTCCCTGAAAGAAAGAAGACAAAAGAAAAAACAAGCCCGTCACGAACCCGTCACCGTCCCGTCCACGAACCCGTGACGAACCCGTAACGAACCCGTAACGAACCCGTAACGAACCCGTTACAGGTCCGTTACAGTTCCGTCGACACAGGTTAGGTTAGGTAAGGTTAGGTTAGGTTAGGTAAGGATAGTATAGTTCAGGATAGGGAAGGTCAGCAGAGCTTAGGGGAGGAGAGTGTGAGTCTACATATGCGCCCTTTGGGCGGCCACACACTCCATACCCCCTTGGGGGCTTTTTAACGCCCGACCGTAGGGGCCGACGCCCTCGGCGGCAAATCATGAACCGAAGGTTCAAATCATGACGGCGCAAGCCGTCAAATCACGAACCGCCAGGTTCAAATCATGCCCGCAGGGCAATTCATGCACCGTGAGGTGCAAATCATTGAATGAATTGGCTTACGCCATGAATTGGGCTGCCGCCCATGAATTGGCTTCGCCATGATTTCTCGCTTCGCTCCATGAAGGAAGGCCCGGGTGTCTCACGGTCCCGGGCTTTTATTATGCCACCTCATCCGTCACGGCTCCGCCGCGCCACCT
>JAFSPW010000019.1 GCA_017451295.1 Clostridia bacterium | reverse complement strand
CCCTACGGGGCCCAGCCGACGAGGCGCTGCTCGGACTCGAGCTGGCGGGCGGAGGCCTCTGCGACCAGGGAGAAGACGGACTGGCGGAAGGCTGCCTGGGTTTGCAGATAGAGCTTACGCAGGCACCGGGGGTTGCACTTTTCCTCGGGGACCCGGGCTTCGTGGGCCAAGCCCTTGATGGCCTGGGAGAGGGCGGCGCGGGTGACCGGTTCGCCCAAGCTGCTGCAAAACAGGGGGCCGTCCGTGAGGCGGCGCTGGAGGGCGTATGCCGCCAGCTCCTGCTGCAGGGGGCTTGGGAGCGGTGTACCGCTGCCAGGGAGGGCGCCGCACTGCACATCTTTGAAAGAGAGTGCCAGCAAGGCCGGGAGCCTGGCGCCGGTGAGGACGATGGTCTTGATGAGCAAGTATTCCCGTTCCCGACCCGAATGCCTGGCGGCGGACAGGAGGCGGAGATACTCGCTGCGGGAAAGCTCCGGCTGGAGCTCCTCCTGCTCCTCCAGGCGGCGGCCGGTGAGCAGGTCCTTTCGGTTCAGCCAAGACACCAGGCCATCGGCGGCGGAGATGAGGACGTTGAGGGTTTTGGGGGTATACCCCCGAGCAAGGAGGGCTTGGGCCACGGCAGAGACGGTGCCGGGCCGGAGGGTCTTATCCGGCGGGAGGTTATCATACAGCAGGCGCAGACGGCCGGAATAGGTCTGCCGGGTGCTGTCTGAAAGGTCGGTCCTGCCGGCCACAAAGGCATCCATCAGAGACTGGGTGAGCACAAGGCCGTCCAAACTATATCCTCCTTTCCGCACACCTTAGAAACGGAATGCAAATTATGTTAAGCGAAAGGGTACAAGATACCCCACGCTGATTGTATATTAGCATGATGAGGGCCAAAAAGCAATAGGTATCTTTGGCAAAGGGTAGCTGTTTTTTTGGAAGCGCCCATTTTGAACACAGCAATAAGGCTTCGCGACTTTTTTTAAAAGTCGGAGGCCTTTTTTGATAGTTTTCATTTTTCCAACAGCACAAAAACCCGGTGGCTAAACCGGGATACTTAACAAATTTTGCAATTCGTTCCGCCTTATCGGGCGGGATTTTTTTGTGCCGACAGGCGGCGGATGCGCGCAAAGTGCTCGGCGGCCGTCTGCTTTAGATAGCGCTGGGTGGTGGTGACGAGGCTGTGGCCCAGGTCCAGGCGCAGGGCCTCGATGTCCGGGTCGGCCTTATAGCGTTCCACCGCAAACAGGTGCCTAAGGTTATGGGGGAAGACCTTCGTTTGGGGCACCCCGGCCTGCCGGGCCGCGCGCTTGAGCAGCTGCCAGACGGCGATGCGGCTAAGGGGTGCGCCCTGCCGGTTGCGGAAGATGGGGCCGGAGGCGATGCCCGCCTGTCGGCAATAGGAAAGCAGGGCGGAACGGGTGGCCTCGTCCAAAAACACCTCGCGGGTCTTGCCCTTGTTGCGGACGGTGATGCGGCTTTTGCGAACGGCTTCCAGGGTGAAGAAGCTCAGTTCGCTGACCCGGACGCCGGTTTGACGGAGGGTGAGCAGCAGGGCACGGGTGCGCCGGTCGGCGGCATGCAGCAGGCGCCGGTACTCCGGCTCGGTGAGGGTACGGCTGTCCTCCCGATAGGCCGGTTCCTGGACTTTATAATAGGAAGCGATGCAGTCCGTTCGGCCCAGCCATTTAAAAAAACCGTTGAGGGCGGCCAGGGCGCCGTTGACGGTGGCGGTGCGCTTTACGGAAAGCAGGCTTTGGGCCCACTCCCGCACCCGGTAGAGGGAGGGATAGCGGTCGCCCAGAAACAGCAGGAAGCTGCGGATATCCCGAGCATATTTCTCCACGGTCCCCCTGGCCCGACCCTGGGCCCGAAGGCGGCGGCAATAGGCGCCAAGATGCGAGAGGGTCAGCCGCTGTGGCGGCACCAGGTCCTTCGGGACCCACAAGCCGCTGGGAAGCTGACGGTATGGGGCAGAAACACAAGGGCTTTGATAACAAGTATCCATAAACGGTCCTCCTTTACGCTAGGATAATACTCAATTTAGAGCAAAGGGGGAAGCCCAAATCCTTATAGGAGCAGGTTTGTAAGCCCGCACAGGAGGGTCCCAAGGAGGGTGGGCAGCAGGGCGGAGAGGGCCGTCCAGGCCCAGGAGCCGGTCTCCTTGCGGATGGTCAAGAGGGTGGTGGAGCAGGGAAAGTGAAAGAGGCTGAAGAGGATGAAGCAGATGGCCGTCTTTCTTCCCCAGCCGAGGGCCATGAGGGCCCTGCCAAGCGGAGCGCCGGACAGGGCTGCCGGGAGGGCGCCGGTGGCCTCGTAGCCCATGAGGGTGATGGGCAGCACGATTTCGTTGGCGGGGAGCCCCAGCAAAAAGCCGGAGAGGGTGGCCCCGTCCAGGCCCAAAAGCTCCCCCGGTCCGTCAAAAAAGCGGATGATGGGGCTAAGCCACGCCGCCTGCTGCAATAGATAGAGAAGAAGGCCGCAGGGGGCCGCCACGGTGACGGCCCGCAGAAGGACCCGGGCCGTTCTATCGAGCAGCGAGCGAAGGAGGACCTTCCCTACCTGGGGGCGGCGGAAGGGGGGCAGCTCCAGGGTGTAGGCGGAGGGCTGGCCCTTGAGGAGGGTTTTAGACAGGAGCCAGCTCAATAAAAAGGTCATGCCCACGGACAGGAGCACCGTCCCCACCATAAGCCCCAGGGACAAGAGCCCGCCGCCGAAGAACACCGTGAGCAGGGTGAAGATGGCGGGCAAGCGGCCGTTGCAGGGGGTCAGGCTGTTGGTGAGCACCGCCAGCAGCCGCTCGCGCCTGGAGTCGATGATGCGGCAGCCCGTGACCCCCACGGCGTTGCAGCCATAGCCCATGCACATGGTGAGGGCCTGTTTGCCGCAGGCGTGGCAGCAGCAGAAGCATCTGTCCAGGTTGAAGGCCACGCGGGGCAGGTACCCTAAGTCCTCTAGCAGCGTAAACAGGGGAAAGAAGATGGCCATGGGGGGCAGCATCACCGCCGTCACCGTGGCGCTGACGGAATAGACCCCGTCCACCAGGGCCCCCACAAGGAAGGGGCCAAGGCCCAGGGCGACCAGCCACAGCCGCAGCCGTTCCCCCAGCCATAACAGCCCCTTTTCCAACAGGGCCGAGGGGTAGTTGGCCCCCTTCAGGGTGAGAAAGAACACCAGCCCCAACAGAAGCACCATGGCGGGAATGCCCACCAGCGGCCCGGTCAACAGTCTATCAAGGCGCAGCCGCCCCTTGCCGGGCAGGGGCTCCCGGTTCACGCACTTACTGCACAGTTCCCGGGCCAAGCGGTGGCACATAAGGGCTTCGTTCTCCCCCTCCCGGATGGGCAGGGGCTTTGGCGTGGGCAGGGGACCTGAGAGCAGCTCCCACACGGCCTGAAGGGTCTTGTCTACCCCTTGGTTCTGCCGGGCGGCGGCACCCACCACGGGGACCCCCAGTTCTTGGGAGAGGGCGGCGGTGTCCACCCGAAGGCCCCGGGCCTGTGCCTCGTCGAGAAGGTTCACGCAGACCACGGTCCTGGGCTGGCGGCGGATGATTTGCAGCGCCAGGGGCAGGCTCCGCTGGAGGCTGGAGCCGTCGCAGACCACGATGCAGGCCGCCGCCTCACCGCCCGTGATAAAGTCCGCCGCCAGCCGCTCCTCCTCGGACACGGCCCTAAGGGAGTAGGTCCCCGGCACATCCACCAGGGTGATGCTGTTTTTGCCGACCTTGGCTTGGCCCTGCTGGAGCCCCACGGTCTTCCCCGTCCAGTTCCCCGTGTGCTGGTGCAAGCCCGTGGCGGCGTTGAAGAAGGTGCTTTTGCCCACGTTGGGATTGCCGCACAGGGCCACCACCGGGGCGCTCATAGGGGCTGTACCTGGATGCGCCCGCTGTCCGCCTGTCTTAGGCCGATGAGGGTGCCGCAGACCCAATAGGCCCTGGGGTCCCCCAGGGGGGCTTTGAGCAAGGGGGTGACGGTGCCGCCGGGGACGAAGCCCAGATCCAGCAGCCGGGTGTGCAGGGGTTCCTCCCCGGGCAGAGTGAGGATGCGTCCCTGCCGATGCAGGGGCAGGGTGCAAAGGGGTATCATAGCCAGCCTCCTGAAAGATGGTATGGCTATCCTATGCAGCGGGTAAAAAAAGGGTGCCGCTTGCACTCAGTCCGTCAAAAAACGAAGTTTTTTAACAGACTGATTCTCCTGCTGCGGCAGGTGCTTGCAGAGGCAAGGGCACCTGTGATATACTAAAAAAAAGTGAAGTTGGGAGGTTCCCCATGGAAGTGTTGGAGACCGTTGCCGGCACCCTGGCCCAGATTGGCATAGAGCTATTGGACATTGCCGGCGTGCTGATTCTGCTGTATGGCTGCGGCAAGTCCCTGTGGATGCTGTTGCGGAAGAAGCCCCACGCCACCCTGACCCTGACCCGGTTTATGGGCATTGCGCTGAGCTTTCTGCTTTCGGGCGAGATTCTTCGGATGGTGCTGGTGCGAGAGCTGGCGGAGCTGGCCATTGTGGCGGGGCTGGTGCTGCTCCACGGGGCCATCTCGTTCCTCATCGCCTGGGAGGTGAAGCGGGAGCAGGAGCACGACGAGGGGCGGAC
Source organism: Clostridia bacterium (assembly GCA_017451295.1). GTDB lineage: Bacteria > Bacillota > Clostridia > Christensenellales > CAG-138 > RUG472. The sequence goes on along the minus strand of JAFSPW010000019.1, from coordinate 8,740 downwards.
CGTCCCCCACGAGACCGGCAGCGATGTGCTGCTCTAAAACCGACCGTAGATAAAGTCCGCAGCCGCATAGCCCTGGCCATAGGCCCCAAAGAGCAGGGTCAGGACCAGCAGCAGAGCCGCGGCCAAATAGAGTTTACAGGTGGTGGTCAGGTACCTGGTACGAAAACCGCCGCCTTTTTGTATGCTCACGAAGACCATAGCCCCCGTCATAAGGGCCAGCACCGCCCACTCCCCCGGCACAAGGGCGGCGGCCAGGGCGGCTACATCCCAGCTCTGTAGCAGGGACAGCAGCGCCCGGCCCACCAGGCGGGGGGTTGTATAGCAGTCCCAGAGCCGCAGCAGGCACATAAGGCCGAAGGTGCGTAAGATTTCAAAGGCGGCATACCCTTTCGTTCCCTTCAATGTGGGGTGCCTTTTATGAAACCCTTCAAAGCAGGGACGGCACACAAGGGACAGCACCATCACCGCCCCGTTGCAAAGGCCCCAGAGGGCAAAGTTCCACCCGGCCCCGTGCCAGATGCCCGTGAGCAGCCACACGATGAGGGTGGACACATACAGCGGCAGACGGCTCATCTGCCCGCCGCAAAAGCGCGCGCGGAGCTTCTTGGTCCAGCGCAGAAAGGGGCGGCTCATGTTGAGCGGATAGAACACATAATCCCGGAACCAGCTGCCCATGCTGATGTGCCAGCGGGTCCAGTATTCCTCGATACTCCGGGAAAAATAGGGCCTGTCGAAGTTCTCCGGCAGGGTGACGCCGAATATCTCCCCCACCCCCAGGGCCATGTCGATGCCGCCGGTGAAGTCCGCATAGAGCCGCAGGGCATAGAGGACCATGCCGGGGACCACCAGATACCCCTCCGTATCAAAGATGAGGGTGAGCAGGGGAAAGAGTCTATCCGCCACCAGCAGCTTTTTCATTGCGCCCCAGGCCATACGCACGAGGCCCCGGCCCAGGCGATTTAGGTCAAAGTCCGCCCCCGCATAGAGGGTGGTAGAGAGCATATCGTAGCGGCTGATGGGGCCTTGAATAAGCTGCGGGAAAAAGCTCACAAAAAGCAGAAAGCGCAGATAGTTTTCTTCCGGCGGGTACTTGCCCCGCTTCACATCCATAAGATAGCCCAGGGACTGGAAGGTATAGAAGCTGATGCCCAGCGGCAGCACCCAGTGTATCTGCCAGGGGGCCGACAGGGCGTCCATGGCCCAGGGCAGGTATTTTAGCGCCCCCAACAGCCCCAAATTGAATAGCAGGCACAGGACAAACACCCTCTGCCGCCGCCTGCTTTGGCTCTGCCTGTAGGCTTCCAGCGCGGGCTTAGGGAGTCGTGCCCGATTCTCCGTCACAAAGGCCTTTTGGCGTTGGAGGCTGTCCCCCATGCGCCGGGCGGCAAAGAAGGCAGCCGTTGCGGTGAGCAGCAAAAAGGGCAGGAAGCGAAGGTCCACGAGGCCATAGAAGATGAGGCTTCCCGCGAGCAAGGTTAGATACCGCCTATTTTTGGGCAGCAGGAAATAGACGACCCCCAGGGCCAGCAGCAGCATATAGAAGCCGCCGGAAAGGAAGCTCATGCCCCCTGCTCCAGCCGCTCGATAAGGGCAAAGAGAGCGCGAGCGCTGTTGAAGTTCTCCGGCAGGATGTCCGCCGCCGTCAGCTCCACCCCATAGCCCTCCATCAGCTCGGCGGCGATGGCCACCACATCAAAGGAGGTGAGGATTCGCTCGTCAATCAGGTGCTGCTCGCGTTCAAAGTCCACCTCGGGATGCAGGTCCGAAAGGATGCCCAAAAGCTGTTCAAAGGTCATGTGTTCACTCCTCCCTGAGTTTGTTTCTGTCTATCTTCCCGTTAGGCAAACGGGGCAGGGTTGGCACCTGGACGAGGCGGCTGGGGACCATGTACCCCGGCAGCCGCTGCTGCAAGCCCAGCTTCACCTCCTGCACCGATGCCGCCCCCACGTACTGGAGGCACAGCCGCCCCCGGTCATGGTCATAGGTGCTCGCACAGGCCTCCACCCCCTTAAGCTGCAGGGCGGCCCGCTCGAGCTCATCGAGCTCCACCCGGTGGCCCAGGTGCTTTATCTGCCGGTCCCGGCGACCAAGGAACAGCAAATTCCCCTCCTCGTCATAGCGGGCAAGGTCGCCGGTGGCATAGAAGGTGCGGCCGGAGGCTGTGTTCACCGGGTCTACCTGCAGGACCCGCCGCGTCAGCTCCTCATCCCCATAGTACCCGGCCATGACGCAGGGACCGCCGATGTATATCTCCCCCTCCCGGGCGGGGCGGCCCTGCTCGTCCAAAACATAGGCCGTCGTGCCCGCAAAGGGCCGGCCCAGGGGGATGCTCGCTCCCTCCGGCACGGGGCCGGGGACGGCATAATAGAAGCTCATGCCCGTACACTCCGTGGGGCCGTAGAGCTGAAAGAACCGGGCCTTTGGGCAGGCGGCCATCCAGCGGTTGAGCTGCCGGGGGGAAAGGGGCTCCCCGCCAAAGCAAACCAGCTCCAGCCCTTCCGGCACTGCCGTGTCGAAGGTGCGAAACCGGGACACCAGGCTTAGGGCCGAGGACACCCAGCACAGGGTGTTGATGCCCCAGGCGTTCAGCCGCTGCACGAGTGTCAGGGGCTGGACGAACAGTTCCGGCGGCAGCAGATACACGCTCCCCCCCTTCACCACCGCCCCAATCAGCTCCTTGAGCCAGGCATCCATGTACAGCGGCGCTTGACAGCCAAAGACGCTGCCCTCACAAAACCCCACCGCTTCGGGCAGGGCGGCGGCATAGTCCATCAGGCTGCTTTCCCGAACCGCCACGGCCTTGGGCACGCCGGTGGAGCCGGAGGTGAACACGATATAGGCAAGGCCGTCCCCGCTTGTTCGCTTGCCTAAGGGGCCAAAGAAAGCCCCGGCGGCGGCAGTCTCATAGGATAGAATGCAACTTGAGGGGAAAAGGCTTTGCGTCAGCGCCTGTGTCCCCTCTTCGCAGAGGGCGAACCGGGGCGACACCCGTTCCCCCATGGCTTTGAGCCGGTCCCGGGGGGCCTGCATGTCCAGGGGCACGGCGCAGCTCCCGGCGGCCAGCACCCCCAAAAAGGCGGCCACGAACCGGGGGCTTCGGCCCATGCACAGGGCCACCGCCTCCCCCGCCGCCCCGGCTTGATGCAGCGCCTCGCCGATGGCCCCGGCCGCCTGCCGTAGCTCCCAAAAGGTGAAGCTCGTCTCTCCGTCTGAAAAGGCCAGCTTATCCGGCAGCCGGGCCGCGGTTTGATTTAGATAGTCAACAAACCGGCTCATGCCTTAGGCGCCTCGCTGAGCCGATACTCGATAGCCGAGATGAAGGCGCCGGGCTCCTGCCCCTCCTTCACCTGGACCACCAGAGTCACTTCCCCGTCATCGAAGGTATAGTACCCCTCCCGGGCCTGTCCCCCCAAAAGTGCTTCCACCGTCTGCTCCCGGCCGCCGATGCAAAGGCCCTCGGGGGTGGTGACGGTGTCGTCCACCAGGGTGATGAGGGTGATGCGCTCCACCCCCGAAATCTCGTTCACCGTGAGCTCAAAGCCCGGATAGTGAAAGAAGCGGTCCTTGCCCACATAGGCACAGCTGTCCGCCTCGAAGGCGCCCAGGGGTTCCCCCAGGGCCGTAAGGACGGGCGCTGCCTCCATGCCGGGGCGCAGGGTCACGCCCTTGGCTTCAAAATACAGCGCCTGTGCCGCCGTTGCCTCCGTGGGGGCGGGGGCGGCTTCCTCCGCCTGCGTCTGTGCCTCAACCGGGGCGGCGGGGGCGTTGGGGTCCAGGTACACGGTCCCCTGTCGTTCGCTGCGGCAGCCGAGCAGCAGCACGATAGCCGCAAAAGTCAATACCTTCTTATTCATGGGAACTCCCCTCCTGTTGCTTCTGTTGTTCATAGGCCGCCGTCATGGCGGCGTAAGCGGCGGCCGTCTCAGGGTCCAGCCGGTTGTCCGTAAAGGGCAGGTCCATCAGCTTCTCCCCCAGCCACCGGGTGTACTTCTCCGCCCCGTAGACATTCAGGTGCAGTCCCCCGTCATAGGTGTCGGTGGAAAGGTCGATGGACATCTCGTCCATATAGGGGATGGCGTTCAGGTAGCTTAGGCCGTTTTTTTGAGCATAGTCCTCCAAAAAGGCATCCCACTGTGGGTACCAGGCCGGGTACAGGCAGGGGGACTTGACCAAGATGAGGGCGATGCCCTTCTGTTGGCAAAGGTCCCGAATCTTATTGAGGTACAGAAGGGGCCTCTCGCCAAAGTTTGGCGAGAGGAGCACCGGGGCCTGGGGCAGCCAGGTATAGGGCACCTGCTCGCAGCGCATAAGATACCCGTTATAGGTTAGCTCCGGGTCACGAAAGAGATACCGAACATCCTCCGCCGTCAGCTCGAACACCCGGCTGTGGTACCGAAGCAGGGGCACATAGTAGCTAAGCGCCCCCTCCCCCTCCGTAAGCGAGGCGGCGATGGACTGCACCTTCTCTGGTCCCAAGCGCATGCCGTCCAGGGTCATGCGGTTATAGGCCTCGTTCTGGGGAGCATCGTAGCGCAGCGAGCACACGGACAGCACCACCGCCTTGGGGGTCTCATAGCGCAGGGTCTCCTTTAATAGGTAGTAGCTTTGCCACATGAGCTGCTGGGCGCTGCCCCGGATATAGCTGGTGATGCCAAAGTCTGAAAACAGCACCACGGGGGACACGCTCTCATACACTTCGCAGTCCCCGATGAGCAGCAGTTCGTGGCCCTCCTGGGCGTGGGCGTAGTAGTTTGCCATCATGCTCCCCTCCTTCACGGGGCCGGAAGCATACTTGGGTCTTGTCAGCCGTCCCAGGAGCCACATCATGCCGCCAGCGAGCAGCAGCGCGACCAGCGGGATATACCATCGTCTTTTCATATTCACCAGTCCCGGATAAAGGGTTTTTCCGCCGTCTTGGGGTACAGGCTTTCGTTGAACCGCCAGAAATAGGTGGAGACGGCTCGCGTCTGCTGGGTGGTCTTCATAAAGCACTCAAAGTTGGGGGGCATGCCCGAGTTGTAGGCATCCCAATGATACCAGCCCGAGCCCAGGTCCACCAGGAGCCAATAGTGGTTTCCCCGCATTTTGTACCGCTCGACGACCATGGCCCTGGCCCCCAGCCGTTCCAGCAGGGCCTTGGCCGCCCCGCAGTAGGTGAAGCAGTCCCCCCTTTGCTGCGTTAAGCCCCGATAGGCCTCATACTTCCAGTCCTTCTTGTTGGAGGTATAGGTATGGGTGAAGGTATCGTGAACATAGCGGAAGACGGCATAGGCCTTTTGCCCCAGGGTCATGTCCTCGGTGACGAGGTGACTAAGGACCCGGTCCGCCGCCGCCGCCAGCTCCTCGTCCGTCACCTGGGGCCGGATAAACTGAATGCGGCGCGTCAGGGTGGCGGTGTTGCCGGCCTTGTCTGTGGCGGTGTAGGTGACGGAGTAGGTCCCCGGCCGGTAGATGTTCACGGCGGAAGCATCGACGGTGAGGGCGATGTCCTGTTCCTCGTCTGCATTGTCCACCACCGTCACATCCAAATAGTAGGCGTAGGCCTCGCCCAGATACCCATAGCGCTGGTTCACGCTGAAGATTTGGGGCGGCTCGGTGTCCTGCAAAATTGCGACGGTGCCCGTCGCCCGGGCGGTGTTCCCTCCCAGGTCCCAAGCCTCCACCTCCACAGAAGCCTCCCCCACCTTCGACCAGTCCGGCTCCACCACATAGCGGTAACTTAGCTGGGTTTCGTCATCGGCGGAGAAGAGCAGCTCCTCCGGCAACAGCGGATGGTCCACATAGCCTACCGCCCCTTCGTCCAGGCTGAACACGGGGGCTATGGTGTCCTCAATCACCAGCCGCTGCACGCACATGCGGCCGTCCACCGCCACGTTGATGTCATAGCAGCCGGGGCGGCTCGGCGTGAAGAAGGCCACCAACAGGGTGTCCCAGAAGGCATCCCCGTTCTGGGCGTGGCGCTTTGTCAGCTCCCCGGCGGTGAGCCGCTGGCGGCTCGCTTCCAGGGTTAGCGGCGGCAGCGGGGAGATGAGCACCGTAGTCTCCCCCGCAGCTTCGGCCCCATCTTCATTGGCAGCCAGCAGGGATAGGGTCTGATACCCCCAGGCGTTCCAATCCGGCGCCGAGGCAAAGCGGCAGGTGACGCCCTGCTCGTCTGTCACCAGCAGGCTGCTTGGGTCCAGGGGCTCCCCGGGCCGGGTGTAGGCGAGCTCTATAAACGCACAGTCGAGGGCCGGTACAGGCGGCGTTTCAGGCTCCACAATCTCCACGGTGGCGGGCAACAGGGTCGCATTGCCGGACATATCCTCGAGGCGAACCACCAAAGGCCACATCCCGGGGGTGTCAAAGGGGGGCGCCTGCTCATAGGACACGGCCACCCGCTGGGCATCCGCAAGGCCCGTGATAAAGGCATCCGCCGTGGGCTCCTCCCCCGCCTGCAAGGTCAGGGAAAGGGCCTGGGCCTTTGGGGCCTGGGTGTCTTGCACCAGAACGAGGGCCAGCCGGGGGCCGCCCTTCTCCCCTTTGACCAGCACCAGCTTCACGCCGGGCTTTGTCCAGTCCAGTTCCTCCGCCGGGGAAAGGTAGGTCCCTTGCCCCCGCTGCATCAGGGCGGCGGCGGGGGGACAGGCCCGGTTCAGCTCCCACACCGTCAGGGGGCGCACCGTGCCATACAGCCACCACAGCAGCAGCCCCGGCGCCAACCCCAGCAGAACCAGGCCCTCCAGCAAAAGGACGGGCCAGGGGCGGCGGGTTTTGGGGGACTGCTCCATATGTAACCTCCATAATTTGTCAATAATATCATATAGAAAAAGCCCCCGGATGTCAATAAAACGGGGAAACGGTTGCCAAAAAGGCGCAAAGCGGATATACTGAAGCCACACTGTAATGAAGTAAGGAGAGACACACCATGCCCTGTACCACCGTTTTGGTTGGCAAGCAAGCCAGCAACAACCACTCCACCCTGATTGCCCGGACCGACGACGGCTCCTTCGATGTGAAGAAGCTCATCGTGGTGGAGCCCAAGGACCAAAAGAAGACCTATACCTCCCGCATCTCCCACCTGACCGTGCCCCTGCCGGATACGGCCCTTCGGTACACCGCCTGCCCCAGCGTGGACGAGAGCCAGGGCATCTGGGCGGCGACCGGCATCAACGCCGCCAACGTGGCCATGACCGCCACGGAGACTATCACCTCCAACCCCCGGGTGTTGGGGGCGGACCCTCTGGTGGTGTATCAGAAGGCCAAGAGGCGGGGCGAAAAGGACGTGCCCGGCGGCATCGGCGAGGAGGACATCGTGGTGCTGGTGCTGCCCTATATCCGTTCCGCCCGGGAAGGGGTGCTGCGGCTGGGGGAGCTGCTGTGCACCTACGGCACCTATGAGAGCAACGGCATCGCCTTCTCCGACGAAAACGAGGTTTGGTGGCTGGAGACCATCGGCGGGCACCACTTCATGGCCCGGCGGGTGCCGGACGACATGGTGGTCATCGCTCCCAACCAGTTCGCCATGGACAGCTTCGACTTTGCCGATGCCCTGGGGGAACAGAAGGCGCATATCTGCTCGCCGGATTTGGTGGACTTCATAGAAAAGAATCATCTCAATCTAAACCAGAACGGCCGGTGCAACCCCCGGGACATCTTCGGCTCCCGCCGGGACATGGACCACATCTACAACACCCCCCGGGCCTGGTTCATGGGGCGGTACCTGGCCCCCTACTCCCACAAATGGGAGGGGCCGGAGGCGGAGTTTTCTCCCGAGAGCGACAACATTCCCTGGGCTCTCGTGCCGGACAGGAAGGTGACCGTGGAGGATGTGAAGTATCTGCTCTCCGCCCACTATCAGGGGACTCCCTTTGACCCCTACACCAACCGGGACACGGGCATGCGGGGGAAGTATCGCTCCATCGGCATCAACCGGACCGGGGTCACCGCCGTGTGCGAGATTCGCAGCGGCGTGCCTCAGGCGCTGCAGGGGGTGGAATGGATCTGCTTCGGCTCCACCACCTTCGATGCGCTGCTGCCGGTGTATACCAGCGTGAGCAAGATGCCCAAGTACCTAAGCCACGTGACCCTGGACGCCTCCACGGAGAACTTCTACTGGGGCAGCCGCCTCATCGGCGCCCTGGCGGACAGCGCCTATGCCGCCTGCGCCCAGCACATCGAGCGGTACCAGCTGGCCGTGATGACCAAGGGGCGGCAGCTTATAAACGAGTATGATAAAAAGATGCAGGACACCGGGGACTTCTCCCTCACCGAACAAGCCAACGAGGCCCTGTGCGCCATGGCCCGGGAGCAGACCACCTTCACCCTGAACAAGGTCCTCCACGAGGCCAGCGTGCAGATGAAGAACGGCTTCCAGCTGAAGGACAACTAAACGAAACGGCCCCCGTGTGAGGGGGCACATGCCGCCCCCGGCGGCAAATCATGACGGCGATAGCCGTCAATTCACGAACCGTCAGGTTCAAATCATGCCCGCAGGGCAATTCATGCACCGTAGGTGCAAATCATTTGATGAATTGGCTAACGCCATGAATTGGGCTGCCGCCCATGAATTGGCTTCGCCATGATTTCTCGCTTCGCTCCATGAAGGAATGCCCGGGTGCCTCACGGCCCCGGGCTTTTAGTATGCCACCTCATCCACCGCAAGCGGTCCCCCTTCCCCTCGAAGGGGAAGGCTTTTGGAAACGGATTCTTGCCTCCACCGTTGCGTAGCAATGGGGGAGGTGGCATTTTGCCCTCTGGG
>JAFSPW010000018.1 GCA_017451295.1 Clostridia bacterium | reverse complement strand
GGCGTTCTTTGCGGCCGAGCTATAGTTACCTATGCGAAGGCCCAAAAACGCCGTTAATTTGCGGCACATAATCAAAAGGAAGGCCCGATTTGGAGGGCCTTCCTTCCTGCAGTATATTCAACTTTAGTTGCCGCAAATGGTCTGGCCCCTCACACGGGGGCCGCCTTAATACACAATCATATAGCGTTGGCGCTCCCAATCCGTCACCCGGGTGCGGTACTCCTCCCACTCGGCGCGCTTGCCGGTGGTGTAGCTTTGGAACACATGCTCCCCCAGGGTCCTTGTGATGAGCTCGTCCCCCTCCAGCAGCTCCACCGCTTCCAGCAGGTTCCCCGGCAGGCTGTCGATGCCCTGGGCACGGCGCTCCTGCTCACTCATGGCATAGATATTCTCCGTAATCTCCGCCGGGGGCACCAGCCCCTTTTCGATGCCGTCCAGCCCCGCAGCGAGGCACACGGCGATGGCCAGGTACGGGTTGCAGGCCGGATCCGGACACCTGAGCTCCACCCGTGTGCTCTCCCCCCTGGCGGCGGGAATGCGGATGAGGGCGGAGCGGTTGCTGGCGCTCCAGGCCAAATAGCAAGGCGCCTCATACCCGGGCACCAGCCGCTTATAGGAGTTTACCAGCGGGTTGGTGATGGCGGCAAAGCCCCGGACGTGGGCAAGGATACCGGCGATGAAGCTGTAGGCTTCCCTGGAGAGCCCCCGGCTGTCGCTGGGGTCATGGAAGATGTTCTTCCCGTCCTTGGTCAGGGACATATTCACATGCATGCCGTTGCCCGCCACGCCGAAGATGGGCTTGGGCATGAAGGTGGCGTGGAGCCGGCGCATCTGGGCCACGGTCTTCACCGCCATGCGGAACGTGCTGATGTTGTCGGCGGCGGTCAGGGCATCGGCATACTTAAAGTCGATCTCGTGCTGGCCCTCGGCACACTCATGGTGGCTGGCTTCGATTTCAAAGCCCATCTCCTCCAGCATAAGGCAGATCTCCCGCCGCACGTCCCCGCCCCGGTCGATGGGCGCCATGTCAAAATAGCTGGCCGCATCGGCGGTCCGGGTGGTGGGCAGCCCCCGCTCGTCGGTCTCAAAGAGGAAAAACTCCATCTCCGGCCCCACGTTGAAGGCATACCCCATCTTTGCCGCCTTCTCTAACGTGCGCCGCAGAATGTACCGGGGGTCCCCCACAAAGGGGGTCCCGTCCGGGTTATAGACGTTGCAGATGAGCCGGGCGGTCTTTCTGGTGGCGGGCAGCCAGGGGAGGATGGCGAAGCTGTCCAAATCCGGCCGAAGATACTGGTCGCTCTCGTGAATGCGGGTGAACCCCTCGATGGAGCTGCCGTCGATCATGCACTGGTTGTTCACCACCTTGTCGATCTGGGACCGGGTGACGGCGATGTTCTTCAGCTGCCCGAAGATGTCCGTGAACTGGAGGCGGATGAACTCCACATCCTCCTCGTTGACCCTGCGAATGATGTCCTCTTTGGTGTATCGGCCCATGACGGCTTCTCCTTTTCGTATATTCTATCGCTGAATTATACCTATTTATAAATACGGTTGTCAATAGCTGTCCCCCTTGCAAAACCCCGGCGCTCATGGTAGCATGGGGAGTATGATGGGGCATAGTGAGAAGCAAACCATGGTGGCCCGGCTGCCCTATGGGCAGTGGCAGGGATATGGACAGGAGCGGTTTGAGCAGTTGTGCCGAACCTGCCCTCACTACGGGAAAAACTGGGGTTGTCCCCCCTTTACGGCGGCTGTACAAACGGGAGGCCGGGACCTCGAGCTGTGGGCCCGGGTGGTGCCGGTGGAGGGGTATCCCCTTTCCCCAAAGACCTTCTATGAACGGGAATGGCCCCGGCTGTGGCAGGAGCTTAGCCGGGAGCTGCTGACGAGGGAGCAGGAGGCCGGAGGCTTGGCCCTGTTGCCGGGACGCTGCCAGTGGTGCGCCCTCTGCCAGAGAGCCCAGGGGCTGGCCTGCCCCACGCCAGAGCGGCGGCGGCCCTCCTTTGAAGTGCTGGGGCTGGATGCCGGGCGGCTCATGGAAGAGGTGTTTGCCCGCCCCCTGCTGTGGGGGAAAGGGGGACAGTTGCCCCCGTATGTGACCCTGCTTGGCGGACTGCTGATAGAAAGGACGGCTATATGAGCGATATTTTACACAAGGAAGACTATGAAGAGCCCCGGTGCCTGCTGTGCATGGACCAGGGGCCGGACCCCATTCCGCAGCAGCGGGTCCGGGAGAAGCTGGATGAGTATATGGCCCGGCGGGACTATGCCGGGGCAGAAAGGCACCTGGAGTATTGGCTGATGGAGGCCCTGCATAGCGGGGACAAGCGGGGCGAGTTCTTTATCAGAGGCGAGCTCATGGGCCACTACCGGAAGGTGGAGAACCGGGAAAAGGCCGTGGAGAACGCCCAAAGGGCCCTGGCGCTTATGGAGGCCATGGACTATGGACAGACCCTGTCCGCCGCCACCGCCTGCATCAACGCCGCCACGGTGTACGAAGCCTTTGGGGAAGCGGACAAGGCCCTGCCCCTGTTTGAAAGGGCCCGGGGTATCTATGAGCAAAGCCTTGCCCCAGACGACGGTCGCCTGGGGGGGCTGTACAACAACATGGGGCTGTGCCTCCTGGCCCTCGGGCGCTTTTGGGAGAGTTGGACGGCTTTCCAAAATGCCCTGGCCGTCATGGCCCGGGTAGAAAACGGGCAGAACGAACAGGCCATCACCTGCCTGAACCTGTGCAACCTTGCGGAGGCGGAGCGGGGTTTGGAGGAAGGTGCGGCGGCCATCGAAGGGTATTTGGATGCGGCCGAAACCTTTATCAACGACCCCACCCTGCCCCAGGACGGGTATCACGCCTTCGTGTGCGAGAAGTGCGCCCCCACCTTTGATTATTACGGCCGCTTTTTGACGGCGGCTGAGCTGAACGAAAGGGCAAAAGTTATCTATGAACGGTCTTGACATCTGCCGGGCCTACTATACGGAATTTGGAGCGCCCATGCTGCAAAGCCGGTTCCCGGAGCTTATGGACAAGATTGCCGTGGGGCTCATGGGCGCCGGGTCCGAGTGCCTGGGCTTTGACGACGAAATCTCCCGGGACCACGACTTTGAGCCCGGGTTCTGTCTGCTGCTGCCCGGGGAGGACGTGGTGGACCGGCGCACCGCCTTTTTGCTGGAGCGGGCCTATGCGGCCCTGCCCAGGGAGTTTATGGACCTGACCCGCAGCCGCCTTGCCCCCGTGGGGGGGCCTCGCAAGGGGGTGCTGCGGACAGGGGAGTTCTTCCTCGAAAAGGTGGGGACGGCCGACGGGGTGCTGACCGTGGACCAATGGCTGAAGCTCCCCCAACAGAGCCTGCTGGAAGCCACCGGCGGGGAGGTGTTCTTTGACGGCCTGGGGCAGGTGACGGCCATTCGCCGGAGCCTTAGCCGCATGCCGGAGGATGCCCGGCGCAAGCGGCTCTGCGGGCACCTGCTGCTCATGGCCCAGGCGGGGCAGTATAACTATCTAAGGTGCCTCAAGCACGGGGAAAGCGCCGCCGCCCAGCTGGCGGTGAACGAGTTCGTGGGCAGCGCCATAGAGGTTATCTTCCTGCTCAACGGCACCTATGCCCCCTACTATAAGTGGCGGTTTCGGGCCCTACGGCAGCAAAAAAAGCTCCCGCTGCTGGCGGAGACTTTGGAGTATCTGCTCACCACGGGGAACGACGGGGACCTCGCTGAGAGTAAGTACATGATGATCGAGGACACGGCCTCGGACATCATCGAGGAGCTGCAGAACCAGGGGCTGACAGAGGCCATCTGCGGGGACTTGGAGAAGCACGCCTATTCCGTCAACGACGGCATCGTGGACGGGGACGTGCGGAACCTGAACATTTTTTACTGCCTGTAAGGAGGCATCATGATCATACACGGCTTACAGAAGATGACCCTTTTGGACTTTCCCGGTCGGGTGGCCTGCACGGTGTTTTTGGGGGGCTGCGAGTTTCGGTGCCCCTTCTGCCACAACAGCGAGCTGCTGGATATGACCGCCCCGGGGGTCATGGACGATGGGGAGCTGCTCCGGTTTCTCAAGACCCGGCAGGGGCTGCTGGACGGGGTGGCGATCACCGGCGGGGAGCCCTTGCTGCGCCGGGATTTGCCACAGCTGCTACGGAGCATTCGCGCCCTGGGCTATAAGGTGAAGCTGGACACCAACGGCAACCACCCCGAGGCCCTCTCTGCCGTTTTAGAGGAGGGGCTCGTAGACTATGTGGCCATGGATATTAAGAACAGCCCCGAGAAGTATGCCCGGACCGTGGGGCTGCAGAAGCTAAATTTAGGGCCGATAAACGAGAGCATTCAACTGCTGCTACATGGGTCCACCCCCTATGAGTTTCGGACCACGGTGGTGGAGGAGCTGCACACCCGGGCGGATTTTGAAGCCATCGGCCCCTGGATTTTTGGCGCCAAGGCCTACTATTTGCAGGCCTTCACGGACCGGGATTCCGTGCCCTTTGGCGGGCTCCATGCCCCCACAAGAGAGCAGCTGGAAGAATACTCAGCGTGTATGCAGCCATTCGTGCAGTATACAGCCATTCGTGGCGTAGATTAGGGCTTTTTTGGGTGCAAGCCCTGCATACTGTCTCGCATAAATACAAGATATAGTGTTATTTGTTAACAAATGACACAACATATTGACACGGACAACCCAAATGTGGTAGAGTAGCCATGCTCGGGAACGGGGCGGTTTGCGCCCTGAATCCCCCAGATTTTGAAAAATTTTGAGGATAGGGAGAAGCGACATGTACAAAGTTATCAAGCGGGACGGGAAGATTGCGGACTTTTCCATCAGCAAGATTTCCGATGCCATCACCAAAGCCTTCGTGGCCACGAACAAGGCCTATCACCCCAGCGTAATCGATTTGCTCGCGCTGCATGTGACGGCGGACTTTGAGGGGAAGATCAAGGACGACTGCATCGCCGTGGAGGACATTCAGGACAGCGTGGAAAAGGTTCTGTCCGAAAGCGGCTATGCGGATGTGGCCAAGGCCTATATCCTCTACCGCAAGCAGCGGGAGAAGGTCCGCAACGTGAACTCCGCCCTGCTCAACTACCAGGAGCTGGTGGACAACTATTTGAAGATTGCGGACTGGCGGGTGAAGGAGAACTCCACCGTCACCTATTCCGTGGGCGGCCTCATTCTCTCCAACTCCGGCGCCATCACCGCCAACTACTGGCTCACGGAAATCTATGACCAGGAGGTGGCCGAGGCCCACAGAAGCGCCGCCATCCATCTGCACGATTTGTCCATGCTCACGGGCTACTGCGCCGGTTGGAGCCTGAAGCAGCTCATTCAGGAGGGCCTGGGCGGCGTGCCGGGGAAGATTACCTCCTCCCCCGCCAGCCACCTTTCCACCCTGTGCAACCAGATGGTGAACTTCCTGGGCATCATGCAGAACGAGTGGGCCGGGGCGCAGGCCTTCTCCAGCTTCGACACGTATCTGGCGCCCTTCGTGAAGGTGGATAACCTCAGCCAGAAGGAAGTGAAGCAGTGCGTGCAGAGCTTCATCTACGGCGTGAACACCCCCAGCCGCTGGGGCACCCAGGCACCCTTCTCCAACATCACGTTGGACTGGACCGTGCCCAAGGACCTTGAGAACCTGCCCGCCATCGTGGGCGGCAAGGAGATGGACTTCACCTATGGGGACTGCAAGAAGGAAATGGACATGGTGAACAAGGCCTTCATCGACGTGATGATCGAAGGCGACGCCAACGGCCGCGGCTTCCAGTACCCCATCC
>JAFSPW010000017.1 GCA_017451295.1 Clostridia bacterium | reverse complement strand
GGCGTTCTTTGCGGCCGAGCTATAGTTACCTATGCGAAGGCCCAAAAACGCCGTTAATTTGCGGCACATAATCAAAAGGAAGGCCCGATTTGGAGGGCCTTCCTTCCTGCAGTATATTCAACTTTAGTTGCCGCAAATGGTGTGCCCCCTCACACGGGGGCCGTAATGTGAAAAAGGTGCAACAAATGCCACAATGCCGCTTGATTCAACGGCGGCAATGTGTATAATAAAGTTATGTATTTTGTGCACGATTCTTTAGACGTAACATATCGCAGACCCCAGGGGGCGGTGCAGACCGGCCAAACGGTAGAGCTGCGGGCCCGCCTGCAAGGGGACGGGGCCCAGGCCTTTGTTATTTTAGCGGACCGGGGCGGGGAGCGGCTGCTGCCCATGTACCCCGTGGACGGGCTGGTGTCCGCCCAGTTCACCGCTGCCTGGGAACCGGGCTTGATGTACTACGGGTTCCTTATCCGGGAGCGGGGCCGGGAATACTACTACTGCGGCACCAGCGGCAAGGGCCAGCTCCAGGAGGGGCGGGGTTCTCTGTGGCAGGTGACGGTGTACGATGCGGCCTTTGAGACCCCGGAGTGGTTCCGCCGCAGCGTCGCCTACCAGATTTTCCCGGACCGGTTCCGCCGCAGCGAGAATGCGCCCATGGCCATCGGCGCCGCCTATCATCAGCGCATGGGGCGGCAGGTGTATCTGCACAAGGACTGGCAGGAGGAGCCTTTGTTCACTCCCCACGGCGGCAACAAGGACTATGCCCCGGACGATTATTTCGGCGGGGATTTGAAGGGCATACAGGAAAAGCTGCCCTATCTGCAGGAGCTGGGCATCGGGTGCCTGTATCTGAACCCCATCTTCGAGGCGGACAGCAACCACCGCTACAACACGGCGGACTATGAGCGCATCGACCCCCTGCTGGGCACCAACGAGGACTTTGAAAATCTGTGCCGGGAGGCTAAGGAGCGGGGCATCCGCATCATCCTCGACGGGGTCTTCTCCCACACCGGGGCGGACAGCCGATACTTCGACAAGCGCAACCGCTACGGCAACGGTGCCAGCCAGAAGAAGGATTCCCCCTATTATAATTGGTACCGCTTCTCCAAGTGGCCCACCCGCTACGAGTGCTGGTGGGGGTTTGAGACCCTGCCCAATGTGGAAGAGAAGGAGCCCAGCTATGGCAACTTCATCCACGGTCCCGGAGGCATCATCGAAAAATGGCTCACCGCCGGCGCTTCCGGCTGGCGGCTGGATGTGGCGGACGAACTGCCGGACTGCTTCATCAAGGACATCCGGCGGCGCATGAAGCAGGTGGACAAGGACAGCGTGCTGCTGGGCGAGGTCTGGGAGGACTGCTCCAACAAGCAGGGCCCCGAGGGCCGCAGAGGCTATGTGGATGGGGACGAGCTGGACTCCGCCATGAACTATCCCCTGCGCCGGGCCATTCTCCGCTTCTGCAAGGGGGAGGACGATGCCTACGCCCTGGAGAAGCAGCTGTTCTCTCTGATGGAGAACTATCCCAAGCCCTTTATGGATGCCTGTTTGAACCTGATTTCCTCCCACGACGAGACGAGGGCGCTGACCTATCTGGCGGGCGGTCCCAACCGATTCGTGGCCAGCCGAGCCGAGCAGGCGGCGTTCCGCCCCGGCAAGGAGGCGTTGGCAAGAGCCAAGCGCCTGTTCCTCAACGGCACCGCCCTGCAGATGTTCCTGCCCGGTGTCCCCTGCATCTACTACGGGGACGAGGTGGGGCTTCTGGGGGCCGGAGACCCCTTCAACCGCCGTCCCTTCCCCTGGGGGGAGGAGGACATGGCCCTGCATGACAGGGTCCGGGAGCTGGTGGGGCTAAGAAACAGGAGCGAGGCCCTGATTTTGGGTCACATCCGCATGGGCGCTCTGTCCGGCCGGTGCTTTGCCGTGATTCGATATACCGAAACGGAGTGCGTCATTCTGCTGGTGAACCCGGGGACCGTGGCGGCTTCCGCCGGGGTGTACCCCAGCTTGCTGTATAAGGGACCTGACGGGGCTGCACAGGTGCCCATGGAGGGAAGCTATCGGGAGCTGGTCACCGGGCAGCGGGTCCGGGTCCGCGGCGTCCTTTCCGCCCTGGTGCCGCCGGAGAGCTACCGCATCTTTGTGAAGGAGAACCGGAAATGAACTTTCGCACCAGGCTGGATGAGTTGAACAAGGCCCTGCTCATCTTCGGCGGCGCATGCTATCTTATCAGCTTCATCATCGGCAGAGGCAGCGGTTGGAGCACCCTGTTCCGGCTTCTGTTCGCCGGGGCCATAGTGTTTCTGGGCATTCGGCTCTTCGCCGGGAACGAAAACGCCCGGTATCGGGAGAACCAGAAGTTTCTCACGGCTGTGACGGCGGTGAAGGAATTCTTCACCAAGGGGTATCATGCCGCCGGGAACCGGCCGGTTCGTGCCGCCGGGGACGGGTTGCTTTCCAGGTGGAAGAAGGCCTGGCACGACTATCGAACCTATCGGTTCCTCATCTGCCCCCAATGCACGCAGCGGCTGCGGGTGCCCCGGGGCAAGGGGCAGATTCGGGTGAAGTGCACCAAGTGCGGGCACCAGTTTTTAGCAAAAAGTTAAAGAGATAAAGGAGATACAACTATGGAAGTTACCAAGGAAATGAACATTCGGGAAATGGTTATGATGGACGAGGGCATTGCCGACATCCTCGTGGGAGCCGGTATGCACTGCCTGGGCTGCATGATGAGCCACTTTGAGAATCTGGAGCAGGCCTGTGCCGTGCATGGCATTGATGCCGATGCGCTTGTGGACCAGATCAATGAGTATTTGGAGAATAAGTGACGGCCGTCGTAGGTGGGGCCAGACCATTTGAGGCAACTAAAGTTGAATAGTAAACATAGGAAGAAAAGGCTCGAGCCTTTTCTTCTTATTATATGCCTCAAATTAGCCGTTTTTTTGGCCCTGTCGCATAGCTTACTATAGCTCGGGCCAAAGAAAACGGCTTCTGCCCTCCACCCCAACGGCCTTCGGCCCCCGTATGAGGGGGCACACCATTTGCGGCAATTATAATTTGATATTACTGTCGGAAGAAAGTGCGGCGAACCGCACTTTCTTTTGATTATATGCCGCAAATTAACGGCGTTTTTGGGCCGTCGCATAGGTAACTATAGCTCGGCCACAAAGAACGCCGTTTCTGCCCTCCTCCTCGGGGGCCTGGTTGAGCGTAATAGACGGCCGTCGGATGAGGGGGCACGCCATTTGCGGCAATTACCTTTCTTTGCCGCTTTTTCTCTTTAACAAAGAGGAAAAAGCGGCGCAAAAAGAGAAACTTATATAAGGGAGTCTGGGGAAAACGGGCTCCTTTGTTGTCCCTTTGACAAGCGGGTGCAGGTGGGATATACTGACGATATGAAGCGTGTGATTGTTTTGTTGCTGGCGCTGATGCTGGCGCTGGGCTGCGCGCCCCTTGGGGAGCTGGAGGAGGCTTTGCCTCTGGTGGAGGAGGCGCTGCTGGAGGAGGTTTCTGAGGAGATTCCGGAGCCGGAGGCAGTTGCCCCAGAGGAGCTGACGGAACCGGAGGCTGTGCCGGAGGACCCGGACGACGAGGCGGGGGTAGCTTTGTACCTATACACCTATGGGGAGCTGCCGCCGCACTTTATCAGCAAGGCCCGGGCCAGAGAGCTGGGCTGGCAGGGGGGCGAAATCGAGGACTTCTTGCCCGGGGCTGCCATCGGCGGGGACCGGTTCGGCAACTATGAGAAGCGGCTGCCTCTGGGCGCTGCCTACTATGAGTGCGACATCGACACCGTGGGCCGCCGCAGCCGGGGCGCAAAGCGGCTTATCTACACCGCCGACGGCCAAATCTACGCCACCCACGACCACTATGAGACCTTCACCCTGCTGTATGGGGAGGAATGATATGCAACTCGTACTGCTGGACTTTTCCGTCTTTGAAACCATGGCCCAGGTCCTATCCTTCCTGGGGGAGGCGTTGGACTTCCCCCCTTACTACGGGCGGAACCTGGACGCCCTGTACGACTGCCTGACGGACCTAAGTTCCCCCACCCGGCTGCTGCTGCGGCATGCGGAGGCGGCCTTGGGCAAGGAGCTGTTGCCCCTTTTACGCCGGGCCGTTGAAGCCAATCCCCACCTGTCTTTGAAAGCGGTGGAAGAGTGATTCAGGGAGAATAAAAGAGAGTAGGAGCAAATCGGGAGGGGCAAGCCCCTCCCCTGCATTTTTTGGGGGAAGAACAGACCCCTTCCGTCATTTTGCCCAGAGGGCAAAATGCCACCTCCCATGCATCTGGGGCGAGGATGTTGCAGACCCCTTCCGTCATTTTTGCCAAGGCAAAAATGCCACCTCCCCCATTGCTACGCAACGGTGGAGGCAAGAACGCTCTTTTGTCATTTCGACCGAGGAAGCGAAGCGACCGAGCGGAGAAATCTCTTGTATAAAGGAGTTGGTTCCCAGATCCCTCCGCTCGCTTCGCTCGGTCGGGATGACAAGAGGGGGAGAGCGGCTCGGCCGATTGACACGAGGGGGGAGGCGGGCCGCCGAGGGCGTCGGCCCCTACGGGCGGTTGACAAGCGGGGGGCATCGCTTGCGCTCAGCAAGGCCCCCGTGGAGGAGGGCAGAAACGGCGTTCTTTGGGCCGAATTATAGTTCCCTATATGAAGGCCCAAAAACGCCGTTAAT